>NZ_JAUQXO010000010.1:0-184543 GCF_030834625.1 Geobacter sp. | reverse complement strand
CATCGGCGGCGGCCAGGAAATCGGCATGGCCGCAGACTTCAGTATTGCCCAGGATCTGGCCAACTTCGGCCAGGCCGGTCCCAAGCACGGCTCGGCCGCCATCGGCGGGGCCACCGACTTCCTGCCGCTCATGATCGGCTGTGAGCAGGCCATGGTCTCCGGTACCCTCTGCGAGCCCTTCTCGGCCCACAAGGCGGCCCGGCTCGGCATCATCGCCGATGTGGTTCCTGCCCTCAAGGTGGGGGGAAAATTCGTCGCCAACCCCACCGTCGTCACCGACCGGATGCTTGACGAGTATGGCAGGATCGTCCATGGCGAATTCAGGACCGGCGCTGCCTTTAAGGAAGGGCAGGCCCAGATCAAGGAAGGGGAGATTGATCTCGGCCTCCTGGATCAGAAGGTCGAGGAACTGTGCGCCAAGCTTCTGGAGACCTTCCCCGAGTGCATGACCAAGAGCCTGGAAGAGCTGCGCAAGCCCAAGCTTCAGGCGTGGAACCTCAACAAGGAAAACTCCCGTGCGTGGCTGGCGCTCAACATGATGACCGAGGCACGCACCGGCTTCAGAGCGTTCAACGAAGGGACCAAGGAGACCGGCCGCGAGATCGACTTCGTCAAGCTGCGCCAGGGGCTGGCCAAGGGAACGCCCTGGACCGAGGAGTTGATCGAGAGTCTGATGCCGACTGGCACTAAGTAACAGGAAGACACTTTCACTGATTCGGAGCGTCTGTATCTTTGAAGAGGGAACAGATGAAAGTCAAGAAGCTGGATCACCTTTGCATTGCGGTTAAAGATCTTGATGCGGCACGCAAGCTCTGGGAACCTGTTCTCGGTAAGTGCAGTCCTGACGATTCCTATGTGGATGAGCCGGAGAAGATTCGCGTAGCACGTTACTGGGTCGGGGAGGTGGGTTTCGAGTTGATGGAATCCACCTCCCCCGATGGACCCGTTGCCAGGTGGATCGAGAAGAACGGCGAAGGGATTATGCTGTTCGGCCTCAATGTGGAGAACACCCGGCAGGCAATAGAGGAATTGGAGGGGATGGGTTATCCCTTCATTCCATCCGCCAACCCTCTTCCGGGCGATGCTACAGGAAAAGCCCGGCCATTTCGGGACTGCGAGTATGCACTGCTTCATCCGAAAAGCATGAATGGTGTGCTCCTCGAAATCATCGATTATCAGTGGCGGGAGCTGTAACCATCCAGTTGGGCCTCCTGAAAAAGCAAGGCTGTAGTTCCAGTGATAAAGCCTTAATCTAAAACAAAAAAGGGACAAATAAAAAACAGTTTGACAAAAAGAAGTATTGTGGTACCATAATACCAAAGCGGTGAGGAAAAGATGTTGTGGTGCTGCCATAAGAAATGACACAGGGATAGCAGACCGATAGCCGGAGCGGCATTCAGTTAATGTGGAAGGGGAGAAAACATGAGGTATGCAGAGACCGGATATGTGCTTGAAGTCGATCTGACCAAGGGAAGCATAGAGAGGGTGGCGACTGATCCGAAAGACACCGAGCTTTATCTCGGGGGGTTGGGGACGAACGCCAAACTGCTGTGGGACAGGGTCCCCCCTGAAGTTGATCCTTTTTCACCCGACAATCTTCTGATATTCGCTGCCGGTCTGCTGTGCGGAACGCCTGCAACCGGGTGCAACCGCACCATCGTCTCCACCATTTCTCCGCAGACGAGGCTGATGGCGTTTTCGATGATGGGTGGCTTCTGGGCGCCGGAATTGAAGTATGCCGGTTATGACAAGGTGATCCTCCGCGGCAAGTCGCCCGATCTGGTCTATCTCTGGATCAACAACGACAAGGTGGAGATCCGTGACGCCTCCCATCTGCGGGGCAAGGGGGCGATAGAAACCGCCGAGATCATCAAGAAGGAGCTGAACCAGCCGGCGGCCCAGGTGGCGGCTATCGGTCTGGCCGGTGAAAACCGGGTCTACTATGCGTCCGTCGAGCAGGGGAGATCCAGTGCAAGCCGCGGCGGTATTGGCGCCGTCATGGGCGACAAAGGGGTCAAGGCCGTTGTCGTACGGGGGACAAAGGATATCTGCGTTGCCAAGCCGCAGGAGTACATGGACCTTTGCAACGAGGTGCTCGACTACATAAAACATCGGGAGGAGAATCCCATTCCCGACGTCATGCCCATTCTGGCTGGACTGGGGTCGCCCCAGGAGATGAAGGTCCATGATGAGAAGTGGCACACCGAGAACTTCAACTGGGGTAACGCGCGCACCCGCCGGAAGGACTTCTGGACCGAGGAAGTTGATCATGCGTGGGCCGAGACGATGGAGAAGGCCCGGACGCGTCTGATCAGCTGTTACAACTGTCCGATGAAGTGCGGAGCGACCATTTCCATGGAGGGGCTTCCGACCTACATGATGAAATGCTTCACCAAGCTCACCTATACAATGGCCGCTTATTCGGACCTGGATTTTGGCCTGAGAATCGCCCAGAAAGCTACCGAGTACGGCCTGGACGGTTTTTCGGCGCCGCAGGTGATGGCTTTTGCCCTTGAACTCCTCGAAAAGGGGATTCTGACCGACGCCGACTTCCCGGGGATGCCGGAGGATAACGAAGGGAGATTTTACTATCTGCTGGAAAAAATCGTCCGGCGGGAAGGAATCGGCAATGTGCTGGCCAACGGAACCTATTGGGCGGCGCAGGAGATCGGCAATGGCGCCGAAGACTATGCACACAACAACATCAAGAAGCATGAGCAACTGCCGCTCAAGCTCTCCATGCTTAACCCCATCTACTACCTCATGTATTGCACCGGGGAGAAGATAAACATCACCCAGATCGAAGGGCAGTTCCCCCAGGCGCCCTATCCCAAGCTGGAGCAGCGGGAAGCCTTCGTCAAGGACTGGTTCCAGGTTCCCGATGACAAGTTCAAGCAGATTTTCCTGGATTGGGAGCCGCGCGGTGAAAAGTCCATGCCGCACTATCCGACAGTTGACATGTGCTGTGACATCGTTGACTGGCAGGAGATGATGCATTACATCGATGATGCCCTCGGACAATGTGCCGGTCTGTCGTCATTCCCCCTGAAGCCCCCCTACCACATCCACAACTATCCGAAGTTCATCTCGGCAGGTGCAGGCATCGAAATGGACAAGGATAAACTGACCAAGGCGGCCAAGAGATACCGGACCCTGGTCAGGGCCATCAATATCAGAAGGGGCATGAGAAGGGTCGATGAGATGCCGCCGGCGAACCACTGGAAAAACAGGTTCCCCGAGCTTGAGAAGGAGCTTCTGGATTCGTATTACACGCTCAAGGGCTGGAATGAAGACGGTATCCCCACCAAGGAAACCCTGGAAGAGCTGGGCCTGGGCTACGTGAGCGAGGAATTCATCAAGCGCGGGATTCTGACGGCCGGTTAAAGGGTCGGCTCCAGACAGGCTTAAGCGGCAAATGAGACATTTCAGAGTGGAGGGCTAGAACCGTGAACAGCGATACGAAGAAGAGAATAGTCAAAACCATAAATATCGATGCCGACAAGTGCAACGGTTGCCGGGCCTGCGAAGTAATCTGCTCCGCCTTCCACGCCATGCCGAAGTACAGCAGCAACAATCCGGCCCGGTCCCGTGTCCGGGTGGTTCGTGATCCTCTCCGGGATATCTATGTTCCTCTCTACGCGGGTGAGTACACGGAGTCGGAATGTATCGGCAGGGACAAATACATCATCGACGGCAAGGAGTACGACGAGTGCGGCTTCTGCCGGGCTTCCTGTCCGTCCAGGGACCTGTTCAGGGAACCGGATTCCGGCCTTCCCCTCAAGTGCGACCTCTGCGATGGCGAGCCCGAGCCCCTCTGTGTCAAGTGGTGCCTGGTCGGCGCCCTGAGCGTTACGGAGAGGGAAGTGGAGGAGCCCGATGAGAGCGTGAAGCGGGGCGAGATGGAAATCGGCCTGGAATCGCTCATAAGCAGGTTCGGCGCGGACGTGGTTGCCGATACGGTTGAGCAGCTCACCAAGAAACGCTAACTCGACAGAACAGGATGGGTGCCATCGTGGAAACCGTTACTCCATACAAAGAGATCATAGACGTCATAAAAGAGAAGGGCGGCGATTCGCTCAAGTACTGCTACCAGTGCGGGTTGTGCGATTCAGTCTGCCCCTGGAACCGGGTCCGCAAGTTCAGCATGCGCAAGATCGTCCGCCAGGGAACGTTCGGTCTCACCGAGATAGAGCAGGAAGATATCTGGCGCTGCAGTACCTGCGGAACCTGTCCCAGCCGCTGCCCCAGGGGAGTGAATCAGATCGAGGCCGGTGTTGCCATGCGCAGGATTGGCGCGGAATACGATGTCTATCCCGGCCATGTGGGTACGATCCGCAACGTGGTGGCGAGTCTCACCTCCGAGGGGAACTCCCTGGGGGGCGAACGGGCGCAGAGGGGTGACTGGGCCAAGGATCTGCCGATCAAGCCGTACGCCGAGGGGATGGAGCTCCTCTACTTCACCGGGTGCTACCTGAGCTACGATCCGCGGATGCGGAAGGTGGCCGCCGCGACCGCGGCGATTCTCAACAAGGCCGGGGTTGATTTCGGCATCCTCGGCTCCAAGGAGAGCTGCTGCGGGGAAAGCATCCGCAAGACCGGCAACGAGGAGCTGTTCAAGCGGCTGGCCAAGGAGAACATCAAGCAGTTCATCGACAACGGGGTAAAGAAGGTCCTGGTTTCTTCCCCCCACTGCTACCACACCTTCGTGAACGAGTATCCCGAGTTCAAGGTGAATTTCGAGGTGGTCTTCATCTCCCAGTACATAGGCCAGCTGATCAACGAAGGGCGTCTCCAGATCACCGGGGAGTACGCCAAGGCAGTCACCTATCACGATCCCTGCTACCTGGGTCGCCATAACGGGATCTACGACGAGCCCCGAGAGGTGCTGCAGAAGGTTCCCGGCCTGGAACTTCTGGAGATGGCCGATACGCGGGAAAGCAGCCTCTGCTGCGGCGGCGGTGGTGGTCGTATCTGGATGGAGACGCCGAAGGAAGAGCGGTTTGCCGACCTGAGGCTCCGGCAGGCGGTCGATGTGGGAGCCCAGGTGCTGGCTACCTCCTGTCCCTACTGCATCACGAACTTTACCGACAGCAGCCTGGATTTGGCGGATCATGAAAAGGTCGAGGTCAAGGATCTCGCGGAAATCATCCTGGAAGTCATTTAGGCGCCGGTTGGCACAGAACAGCACTCCAGTCGAAGGGCAAACTCTATGAATACCTCAGACAGAAATATTGGTGACGTACTTATTGTCGGCGGAGGGATCAGCGGTATTCAGGCCGCTCTCGATCTCGCCAATTCGGGGTTTCGGGTTTTTCTGGTCGACAAATCGCCTGCTCTTGGCGGCAAGATGTCCCAGCTGGACAAAACCTTCCCCACCAACGACTGTTCCATGTGCATCGAGTCTCCCAAGTTCATCGAGTGCGCCAGGAACCCCAACATCGAGATAATCACCTACACGGAAGTGGACCGCGTCGAGGGCGAGGCGGGCGACTTCAAGGTGACGCTGACCAAGAAGCCGCGGTACATCTCGGAGGAGAAGTGCACCGGCTGCAACATCTGCGTGGACTACTGCCCGGTCAAGATCCCCGATCCGTTCAACCAGAACCTGTCTGAGAACAAAGCAGTCCATATCTACTTCTCCCAGGCGGTTCCCCTTGTCACCTATGTGGACCCGGAAACCTGCCTCTACCTCAAAGAGGGGAAATGCCAGATCTGCGTAGGCGCCTGCAAGACCAACGCTATCGATCTTCACCAGAAGCCGGAGACCATGGTGCTGGAGGTGGGGGCGATCATTCTCTCGCCCGGCTACGAGACCTTCAATCCGAAGCTGAGGGGTGACTTCGGCTACGGCAGGATGCAGAACGTCGTCACCAGTCTCGATTACGAACGGATCCTCTGCGCCACCGGACCCTATGAAGGGGAGATCCTTCGCCCCTCCGACAAGAAGCACCCCCACAAGATCGCCTGGATCCAGTGCGTCGGTTCGCGGCAGGTGAACGAAGGGGGCAACAACTACTGCTCGGCTGTCTGCTGCGCCTACACCCAGAAGCAGGTGATCCTTTCCAAGGATCACGACGCTGACCTCCAGGCAACCATCTTCCATAACGACATCCGGGCCTATGGCAAGGATTTCGAGCGATTCCATCAGCGGGCCGAGCGGCTTTCCGACGTGCGCTTCATCCGCAGCTACGTCACGGTTGGCCGGGAGATCGAAAGCACCAAGAATGTCACCATCAAGTACTCCACCCTTGACGATGGCGTGAAGGAAGAGGAATTCGACATGGTGGTGCTCTCGGTGGGGCTCAACCCGCCGAAGGATGTGGAGGCGCTGGCCCAGAAGATCGGCATCGAGCTCACCGACCAGCGGTTCTGCAAGAATAACCCCTACAACCCCATCGAGACATCCCGCAAGGGAGTCTTCGTCAGCGGCGCCTTCCAGGGCCCCCTGGACATACCCGAGTCCGTCGTGACCGCCAGCGGCGCCGGTGCTCTCTGCGGCCAACTCCTCTCCTACCGGCGCGGCAGACTGGAGCGGGAACGGGTTTATCCTGCGGAGCGGGACGTCTCCCAGGAGGAACTGAAGATCGGGGTTGTCGTCTGCTACTGCGGCGCCAACATCGGCCGGGTCGTTGACATCCCCGCCGTGATTGAATACGCGTCTACGTTGCCCAACGTTTCCTGGGCCGGCGAAAACCTCTTTGCCTGCTCCACGGAAAACGCCAAGCAGATTTCCGATGCCATCGTGGAAAAAGGGCTCAACCGCGTCGTATTGGCGGCCTGCACGCCACGGACCCATGAGCCCCTGTTCCGGGATACCTGTCGGGAAGCGGGACTCAACCAGTATTTCTTCGAATTCGCCAATATCCGTGAGCATTGCTCCTGGGTCCACTCCCGCGAAAAGGAGAGCGCCACCCAAAAGGCAAAAGAGATCGTCAGGATGTCCGTGGCCCGGGCCGCCCATCTGGAGCCGCTGCAGGAATTCCAGTTGCCGGTGGATCATACGGGACTCGTGGTAGGCGGGGGCGTGGCCGGCATGACAGCCGCCCTCAATATGGCCGAACAGGGATTCGAGGTTTACCTGATCGAAAAGGACGATGACCTGGGCGGAATGGCCAGACGGCTCCACTACACCCTGGAAGGACTGGACGTCCAGTCCTACCTCAAGGACCTGGTCACCAAGGTCTATCGGCATCCTGCAGTACACGTCTGGACCGATGCGACCATCACTGAGGTCTCCGGTTACGTGGGCAATTTCGTCACCAGGGTGACATCCCAGGGGCGGGTCAGGGAAGTGAAGCATGGTGTGGCCGTCATCGCTACCGGCGCCCAGGAATACAAGCCCACGGAATACCTGTACGGCCAGAGCGACCGGGTGCTGACCCAGCTGGAACTGGAAGGGGAGATCGTTGCGCAGAGTGACAAGGTGCGTAATGCCCAGAGCGTGGTGATGATCCAGTGCGTCGGCTGCCGGCAGGCGGACAGGAACTACTGCAGCCGCGTCTGCTGCAGCCAGGCCATAAAGAACGCCCACAAGCTCAAGGAGATCAATCCGGAGATGGAAATCCAGATCATCTTCCGGGATATGAGAACCTACGGGCTCAAGGAGACCTATTACCGCGAGGCGTCCGAGAAGAACGTAAAATTCATCCGCTACGAAGCGGACACCAAGCCGGTAGTGGAAGCTGCCGGTGAGGGTTTCAAGGTCACGGTGCCCGATCCGGTCCTGGGTCAGATGATGGAACTGGAAGCCGATCTGGTCGTGCTGGCTGCCGCGGTCATTCCTGCCGAATCCAGTCAGGAAGCAGGGAAGTTCTTCAAGGTCTCCAACAACCCTGACGGCTTCTTCCAGGAAGCCCATGTGAAGCTCCGGCCGGTGGACTTCGCCGCCGATGGGGTTTTCCTCTGCGGGACAGCCCACTATCCGAAGCATCTGACGGAGACGATCAGTCAGGCCTACGGAGCCGCAGGCCGTGCCGTCGGAATTCTCTCCAGGGAGACGGTTACCGCCTCAGGCGCAGTATGCGATGTGACCGAGCACGACTGCGTATCCTGCGGGGCATGCATCACGGCCTGTAAGTACGGCGCCATATCCTTTGCCGATACGCCCCAGGGGAAAAAGGCCCGGGTTGAACCGATTCTCTGCAAGGGGGATGGTCTCTGCAACGCAAAGTGTCCGACCGGGGCCATTTATCTGAAGCACTATACCGACGACGAGATATTTGCCCAGATCGATGCGGCTATTCCGGCCAGTAAAGAGAACCACTAACGAGCATGGCAGGTAGTACTGCCTGGGAAGGAGACAACAATGAGTACCGGACTTGAGAGCAAACCCAACGTTATCGGTTTCTTGTGTACATGGTGAGCGTACGGCGCTGCCGACCTGGCTGGAGTTTCCAGACTGCAATATACAACTGAAACAAAGATTATTCGCGTAATGTGCACCGGCAGAGTAGACCTGGCATTCGTGCTCAGGGCTTTCTCCAAGGGTGCGGACGGGGTGTTCATCGGCGGCTGCTGGCCTGGCGAATGCCATTATGTCACCGAAGGCAACTACGATGTCTTGAAGAATGTGCATATCGCCAAGAAGATCCTGGAGAAAATCGGGGTGAATCCCGACAGACTGAGGCTTGAGTGGATTTCCGCCTCGGAGGGGATGCGGTATGCCGAAGTAATGAATGACTTTGGCAAGAGGCTGAAGGAGCTGGGACCGCTCGGCAAAGGGGAAGGAATAGAGGAAAATGCCCTGAAGTTGAAACTGGAGGCAGCCTCCAAGCTGATCCCCTACATCAAGCTGGTGGAACGGGAAAGGCTGCGGCAGCGCTTTAAGACCGAGGAAGAGTACAGCCAGTTCTTCGCCAGTGATGAACTGAAAAAACTCTTTGACGATCTGGTGGTGAATAAGTTGGCGGTAAGCCAGATTACGTTGCTTCTGCGGGATAAGCCCCTTTCCACGAGCGAAATTGCCCAGAGTCTCGGCATGAACGCCTCTGAGGTGTCACGACATCTGAAGAATTCGACGATGCACGGGTTGGTCAGGTTCGACCAAGGTTTGAAGCGGTACGCCCTGGCCTGAGAAGAAGCGGAGTGCGGATTACAGAAGGAAGAAGAGGAAGGCGACCATGGATATCTCAAAAATAGACCAAATCATTGACAAGCATGACGGCGAAGCCAGTTCGCTCATACAGATCCTCCTGGATATTCAGAGTGAACACCATTGGTTGCCCAAGGAGGCTCTTAACAGGGTCAGTGAGAAACTGCAGGTGCCCATGAGCCGCATCCAGCACATTGCCACCTTCTACAAAGCCTTCAGCCTGGTTCCCAAAGGGCGTCACGAGGTTCACGTCTGTGTGGGTACGGCCTGCCATGTCCGTGGTGCGCAGCGTGTCCTCGACACGGTACAGGACCTGACCGGCATCAGTCCCGGCGAAACGGACGCGGACCTGAAGTTCAGCCTGGAGACCGTCAACTGCCTCGGCTGCTGTGCCCTCGGACCGGTAATGGAAGTGGACGGCAAGCACCACGGCAACATCGCACCGTCACAGATTGCATCCGTGCTGAATAACTGTGAGTAAGGGTCATATTATGCCAATGTTGAGCTCACCCGAAAAATTGGAATGCGCCCGGAAGGAAATCGTCTCCAGGATCGACCCGACCAAGCCGTGCATATCCGTGTGCGCCGGTGCCGGCTGTCTCGCCTCCGGAGCGGCCGAGGTCATTGCCGCCTTCAAGACGGAGCTTGATTTCCATGGCCTGACGACTGAAGTCAACACCAAGGGAACCGGCTGTCCCGGTTTCTGCGAGCGGGGGCCGATCGTGATGATCTACCCCGAGGGGATCTGCTATCTCCGGGTAAAGCCCGAAGACGTTCCCGAGATCGTCTCCCATACCATCAAGGAGAAGAAGGTGGTGGATCGCCTGCTCTACGAGGACCCGGCGACGGGAACGAGAGCGCTGCGGGAGTCGGACATTCCCTTCTACAAGAACCAGCAGCGCAACATCCTCAGCGAGAACATCAGGATCGATTCCAAGAGCATTGACGACTACCTGGCCATCGACGGCTACTCCGCGCTCTCCAAGGCTCTCTTCCAGATGACCCCCGAAGAGGTGATGGGGGAGGTGAAGAAGTCGAACCTGCGGGGCAGGGGGGGGGGCGGTTTCCCCGCCTGGCGCAAGTGGGAGGAATCCCGCAATGCCCCTGACCCGATCAAATATGTGATAGTGAATGCCGACGAAGGTGACCCCGGCGCGTTTATGGACCGGGCACTGATCGAGGGGAACCCCCACTCGATCCTCGAAGGGCTGATCATCGGTGCCTACGCCGTCGGTGCCCACGAGGGGTTCATCTACGTCCGCCAGGAATACCCCCTTGCGGTCATCAACATCAACCTCGCCATCAGGCAGGCCCAGGAGCGGGGCCTTCTCGGCAAGAACATCCTCGGCTCCGGGTTTGATTTCACCGTCAAGGTCCATATGGGTGCCGGCGCCTTTGTCTGCGGCGAATCCAGCGCCCTGATGACGGCCCTGGAGGGGCGGGCCGGCGAGCCGCGGCCCAAGTACATCCATACCGCCGTCAAGGGGGTATGGGACCACCCGAGCGTTCTGAACAACGTGGAAACCTGGGCTAACGTGCCGCAGATCATCAACAAGGGAGCCGACTGGTTCACCCAGTTCGGTACCGCGGGGAGCACGGGGACCAAGATATTCTCCCTGGTGGGCAAGATCACCAATACCGGTCTCGTCGAAGTGCCCATGGGCGTGTCCCTGAGAGACATCATCACGAAAGTGGGCGGCGGTATTCCGGGAGGCAAGAAGTTCAAGGCCGTGCAGACCGGCGGCCCTTCAGGTGGCTGCATCCCCGAGGCGCAGCTGGATCTGCCGGTGGATTTCGATGAACTGACCAAGGCCGGCTCCATGATGGGGTCCGGAGGCATGATCGTCATGGATGAAGATACCTGCATGGTGGATATTGCCCGGTACTTCATCGACTTCCTCAAGGATGAGTCCTGCGGCAAGTGTACCCCGTGCCGCGAGGGTATCCGCCAGATGCTCGCGGTTCTCACCAACATCACTACCGGCAAGGGTAAGGAGGGTGATATCGAGCTTCTGGAGGAGCTGGCAGAGTCCACGGGTGCCGCCCTCTGCGCCCTGGGTAAAAGCGCCCCCAACCCGGTCCTGAGCACGATCCGCTATTTCCGGGAAGAGTATGAGGCCCATATCAGGGAGAAGAAGTGTCCGGCGCTTTCCTGCAAGGAGCTGATCGCCTTCCATATAGTTCCGGAGAAGTGCAAGGCCTGCGGCAGCTGTTTCAGGCAGTGCCCCGCCGAAGCCATCCACGGCGGCAAGAAGCTGATTCATATTATCGACCAGGAAAAGTGCACCAAGTGCGGAACCTGCTTCGATGTCTGTCCGAAGCAATTCGGCGCGGTGCGGAAGATTTCCGGTGAACCGGTTCCTGCCCCGGTTCCTGAAGAAAAAAGAGCGCTTGCCTGAGAGGTAACCATATGAGTGAAATTCACTTGCAGATTGATGGAAAAGAGGTGGTCGCCAGCGAAGGGATGACCATTCTGGATGCGGCGAAGTCCGTAGGGATAGCCATCCCCACACTGTGCCACCACGAGAAGCTGGAGCCCTATGGCGGCTGCCGTATATGCACGGTGGAAGTGGAAGTCCGCGGGTGGCCGAAGCTGGTCGCCGGCTGCATCTACCCCGTTGAGAAGGGACTGGTGGTGAGAACCAGGACCGAGAAGGTGGACAAGATTCGCAAGGTGCTTCTGGAGGAGATGCTTGCCCACGCTCCGGACGCCGAGGAGTTGCAGGCTCTGGCACTGGAGTACGGAGCGGACAAGGACCGTTTCGAGAAGCATCCCTCCTTCTGTATTCACTGCGGCCTCTGTGTCAGGTACTGCGCCGAGATCAAGAAGAAGAACGCCGTCGGTTTCGTCGACCGGGGCTCGAACCGGGAGATAAGCTTCATTCCGGAGATAGCCGCCAAGGAATGCTGGGACTGCAAGGAGTGTTTTCCCCTCTGTCCCACCTCGGCACTGCAGGCGGCATATGTGCTGGCCGGCGCCCTGATGTCCCCGCCGGAGGAGAGCACAAGCGGATGTTCATGCTCATGCTCGTGTTCATCCAGCGCAGCACCGAAGGAATAATCGGTTAAAAAAGTCGGCAGTCAACGTTGTTGTTGGCAATAACCTGGCCAGGCCTTGAAAGGAGCTACCGGATGTGGTATCCCATTCAAGGCTTGGCCTGTTTTTTTACTGGCGTTATCGCCGATGCGACAGGGACAGGCGCGGGCGAGGCAGATTCTGCGATAGGTTCGCGAGGGGCGTTGCACAGATGACAAAGAGTGGTGAAACCACGAAAACGGTCAAGGGTGAAGACAAATACAACATCCGGGCCATTGAGCGTGCGCTTTCGGTCCTCGATGCCTTCTCCCGCGAGCGACGTAAGCTATCTCTCGATGAGCTGACCAAATTGACCGGGCTCTCCAAACCCACCGTCTTTCGCATCCTTTCGACGCTCCAAAGCCAGAAGTTTGTCCTGCTGGATAAAAACGACGGCCGCTACCGGCTTGGTTCGGTCTTCCTGACCCTGGCATCCTCAGTACTGGGTTCCCTCAGTCTCGGGACCATAACCCGCCCACACCTCATCGCGCTGCGCAATACAGCACAAGCCTCGGTTCTCCTCGGTGCGCTGCTGGACGATCACCTTGTCTACCTGGACAAGACCGAGGGGCGAGGCCCGGTGCGCCTGGCCAACGACTTAGGCTGGCGGCGAGACCCCTCCAACTACGGCATGCTGGGCATGACCCTCATGGCTTACCTTGAACCCTCCGAGACAGAACGATTGTTGGATGAGTTTCCTCTTGCTCCATATACGCGAAAGTCAATGACAGACAGGGAGCTTTTCCTCCAGCGGCTGGATGAAATACGTCGGCTTGGTTATGCCCTGGAGTTTGAAGAGGCGATCGATGGCGTGTGGGGCGTTGCCGCGCCGGTATGGAATTCGGCGGGCGAAGTGGTCGCTGCGGTCGGAGCGGCGTTGCCCATGTCCGTATGCAGCGAGGAGCGCATCGCCGAGACGATAAACCACGTAACTGCCTGTGCTGGGGATATCTCCTCCGAACTCGGCCATAGGGGATAGACTCCGTTTTACCCGCTCACTCCAGGCTGGTGGCGCTTGTCAAAGGCCCTGATCCTCTCCTGTAATTCTTGATTCCCATCCCTTGCAGCAATCCTGGAAATCCCTTCATCTGCTGGCTATACACAGGACTTATTCCACCATCTGCTTCGCTTTCTGCTGCAAGCAAGGGGGGAATGATTTTTTTCATTGACAAGTTGGCAGCAGAGTGGATAATTGAATAAAAATAAAATTACGTTTCATAGAATGAAATCTGCTGACAGACTCAATTGGTCAGTGAAAGAACGGGAAGCAAAGTGATGAATTCGAAATCGTCGTTTTACGGCAATGGGTGGCAGAAGTAAGCCCAATTATTTTTGGCCATAAAAAGGTATTACGGTACCAAGTTGCTTTAATTATCGATAACGTCGTTCCGATTGCCAGGGACTGAATATCAGGCAAACAGGAAGGGGTAAATCAATGAGGTATGCAGAGACAGGCTTTGATCTGGAAGTGGATCTGACCAGAGGGAACATCGAGAAGGTGGCTACCGATCCGGGAGTGACACGGCTTCATCTCGGGGGGGAGGGTGTTGCCGCTTCGATCCTGTGGGAAAGGGTCCCACCCGAAGTCGACCCCTATTCTCCCAATAATCTCCTTATTTTCAGTGCCGGCCTCCTGGCAGCCACCCCTGTTCCCGGCGCCAATCGTACCTGTATCAGCAGCATCAGCCCCCAATCAAACCTGTATGTAAGTTCAAGCTTCGAAGGTTTTTTCGGGCCGCAGTTGAAACATGCCGGTTATGACAGGATCATCCTCCGCGGCAAATCATCCGATCTGGTTTACTTGTGGATTCACGATGACAAGGTGGAAATCCGCGATGCCGGCCATCTCCAGGGGAAAAGCGCCATGGAAACCACAGCGCTTATCCAGCGGGAGTTGAAAGACTCCAACGTCCAGGTGGCCGCCATCGGCATTGCCGGTGAAAACAAAGTCAGCCAGGCGAGCATCGAGCACGCCAACAGCAGCGCTTCCCAAGGAGTTGGCGTGATCATGGGGGACAAGGGTCTGAAGGCAATAGCTGTGCGTGGCACAAGGAATATCACTATCGCGCAGCCTGCCGAGCTTTTTGCGCTCTGTAACCCCCTCTATGGTGAAATTTATGACAACCCGTCGTGCGGGGATCTTCTCCTGAGCACGGACGACGATTCGTGGCATGTCAACAATCTTGCCTGGAGCAATGGGGCCGAGCGTGTCAAAGGTTTTTGGACCACGGAGATTGCAGAACAGTGGGAGGTGCGTGAGGAGCGGGAGGAAATCAGCTACCAGTGGGAAAATTACAGCCAGGAGCTGGAAGAGGTGCGGGAGACTGTAGTCGAGAAAAGCGAACTGCTGCGGGGGACTGGTTGCTACAACTGCCCGCGGGAGTGCCATAAAGCGTTTTCCCTGCCGGGTCACCGCAAGTATTTTCTCAAATCCTACAGCAAGCTGGTCTACGCCATGGCCGCCTGCGCGGATCTGAAGCTCAATTATGATGTTCTGTTCGCCATGCAGGAATACGGCCTGGACGAGTTCGCCATGGTGCAGGTGTTCTCCTTCGCGCTTGAACTTTACAAGGCCGGCATACTGACCGAAGCGGATTTGCCTGAGTTTCCGGCCGACGGCGTTGGCAGATTCCTTTATCTGCTGGAAAAAACAGCACAACGGCAAGGCATTGGCGACATCCTGGCCAATGGTATCAGTCAGGCAGCCAGCCGGATCGGAAAGGGTGCCGAGGCATACGTCTGTACCGTGAAAAAAACGGGGCAGCTGCCTCTGCGGCGGGAAACAGCCAATTACTCCTATTTTCTCATGTACGCCGCCGGGGAGAAGTTGGATATCACCCAGATTGAAGGCTCATTTCCCCAGCTCCCGATTCCTGACAGGGCGGCACGGGAGGAGTTCGTACGGGGATGGGACGCCGCTCCCCAAAGGTTCAAGAACTGGTTTCTGGAATGGGAAGATGGGCAGCAGCTTTCCACTGAAGCCTCAGCGGAAATTGCAGACTGGAACGAATCCATGCACTACGCCGATGATGCCCTCGGAGTCTGTCCCCTGCTGTCGTCGTTCAGGGGACAGTTCGGGGGGCAGCCTTCCTATCACCTTTACAACCTGCCGCAGCTCGTTTCCCTGGCAACCGGGATGGAGTTGGATGCGGACGGCCTGCTGGAAATCTCCCGCAGGAATCGGCAGCTGGTCAGGGCCATTAATGCCAGAAGAGGTCAGAGAAGGGTCGATGAGAATCTTTCCGCGGACCTCTGGCCGGCCAGGGACCCCGACATGGAGCAGAAGCATCTCGATGCGTACTATGCGTTCAAGGGTTGGACGGCGGAGGGGATCCCTGCCAAGGAGACCCTGGACGCGTGTGGCCTGGGTCAGGTGAGCGAAGACTTCCTCAAGAGGGGCATTCTGACGGAGAGCGAAACCCCTCTTGTCGTGGTTTAGGATCGGTGTGCGGAGCATTTGGTGAGGCTTCCATCAAATCAAAAGAGGTAAAACATGAGGTACGCAGAGACCGGTTATAATTTGGAAGTGGATCTTTCCCAGGGAACTGTCAAGAGAGTGAGAACCGACCCGGCATTGACCGAGCTTCATCTCGGAGGGCAGGGGACTGCCGCAAGAATACTCTGGGACCGGGTTCCTCCTGAAACCGACCCTCTTTCTCCCGAAAATCTCCTTATCTTCAGTACCGGCCTGTTGCACGGAACCCCCGTTCCCGGGGCGAATCGCACCTCTGTCAGCACCTTCTCTCCCCTGACGAACCTCTATGTCAATTCATTGATGGGAGGATGGTTCGGGCCGGAACTGAAACATGCCGGTTATGACAAGATCATCATCAGCGGCGAGGCCCCCGGTCTGGTGTATCTCTGGATACACAACGACAAGGTGGAAATACGCGACGCCAGTCATCTGCAGGGGAAAGGCTGCCAGGAAACGGCAACGCTGCTGCAAAAGGAGTTGAATGACCCGAGAATACAGGTGGCCGCCATCGGGCTGGCCGGCGAAAACCGGGTCTTTCAGGCGACCATCGAGCACGCCAATTCCAGCGCCTCCCGCCATGGGGTAGGCGCGGTCATGGGTGCCAAGCGGCTGAAGGCGATCGCTGTCCGCGGAACAAACGACCTCAATATTGCCCGGCCGGCGGAGTTGTGGGAGTTGTGCCGGAACAAATACAAGGAAATCCACGAAAACAAGAACTGCGGCGACCCCATGGCCCACGATCACAACGAAAGCTTCCATGTGGACAACTTCGCCTGGGGCAATGCGCGTACCCGCCGAAAGGGGTATTGGAGCAAGGAGCGTGAAGAGAAGTGGGTATCGCTCTGGAAGGATGTACGGACCCGGGACTCGGGTTGCTACAACTGCCCCAAGGATTGCCACTACACGATTTCCTATCCGGGGCGCCACAAGTATTTCCTGAAATGCTTCAACAAGCTGACCTACTGCATGGCGGCCTTTGAGGAAATTGACTTCAATTACGACATTCTCGGCCTGACGAGCGCCTACGGACTCGATGGATTCTCGACCCCCCAGGTCCTGGCCTTCGCCGTGGAGCTTTACGAAGCCGGTATCCTGACGGAGGAAGAACTGCCGGATTTCCCGTCTGACGGCGCCGGTAGATTCTTCTATCTCCTGGAGAAGGTTGTGCGACGGGAGGGGATTGGCGACGTTCTGGCCAATGGGGTCTATCTGGCTGCCCGCCAGATCGGCAAGGGGGCTGAAGCGTTCGATCACAACACCACCAAAAGAGTCGAGCAGGTGCCGCTCAAGCTGGGGGTGATCAATTATCCCTTCTATCTCATGTACTGCACCGGTGAGAAAATGAACATCACCCAGATCGAAGGTTCTTTCCCCCAGGCTCCCATAGCCGATCCGGAAAAGAGGAAAAAATTCGTGGACAACTGGGAGGCCGCCCCGGAGAGATTCAAGAAATGGTTTCTGGAATGGGAGCCGAAGGAGCACATGCCCATAGAAGCCTCGGTCAATGTCTGTGATTGGAACGAGGCCATGCATTACGTGGATGACTCCATCGGCACCTGCGCCTGGCTGTCGTCGTTCAGGGGTCAATTTGGAGGATCTCCCCCCTATCACCTGTTCAATCTGCCACAGATCATCACCCTGGCCACCGGGATGGAACTGGATTCGGATGGACTGCTGGAGATCTCCCGGAGGAACCGGCAGCTGGTCAGGGCTCTCAATATCCGGCGAGGTTTGAGAAGGACCGAAGAAAAACCGCCAGAGGACCATTGGAAGATCCGCGACCCCGAGATGGAGCAGAAGCACCTAGACGCGTACTATGAGTTCAAGGGGTGGACGAATGATGGCATCCCTGCCAAAGAGACGCTGGACAGGCTGGGCCTGGATTACGTGAGCGAAGACTTCTTAAGGAGAGGGATCTTGGCAGGTGCCGAAGGCGCTCCCTCTACAGAGGTTTCGGCGGGAAAAGCAGAATAATACGTCAGGGAGGTGGTAGCCGTGAGCGATCAGGTGAAAAAGCGGAAAGTTAAGGAAATAAAGGTCAATCTTGACAAATGCATCGGTTGTCGCGCCTGCGAGTTGGCCTGCTCCGGGTTCCACGCCAAACCGAAATACAGCAGCATCAACCCGGAAAGATCGCGGGTCCGGGTGGTTATGGACCTCCTGAGCGATGTGTACGTTCCGATCCGTGCCGGAGATTATACGCAGGCCGAGTGCAGCGGCCGCAATACGTACACGATCAACGGCAAGGAATACACCCAGTGCAGCTTCTGCAGCGTTTCCTGCCCGGCCCGGGATCTGTTCCGGGAACCGGATTCCGGCTTGCCGCTCAAATGCGACATGTGCGAGGACGATCCTACGCTCACGGAACCGATGTGCGTTCAGGTATGCCGTTGTGGAGCTTTGACCTACGCTGAGTGGGAAGAAGAGGTCGAAAAAGAGGTCGTCAAGCGGGGCGAGATGGAGATGGGCCTGGAGTCGCTGGTTACCCGGTTCGGCATCGACAAGGTGGCGGAGGCGTTGGGACAGATATCCAAAGGTTGATTGACTTGGTGACAAAGGGCTCTTCGCCCTTTGTGAAACTCTGGTTACAAAAACAGAGTTATATTTGTCTTGACGAGTAAAGTGCAATATGGTACTAAAATACCATAATTCTGTTTGCGGATGAGAGTATTGTTTGAGTCGCAACCTACGGTGCCCTGTCACACCATAACCAGATGAGGAGGTCTTTATGCGGTTCGGATTAACGGATGAACAACGGATGATGCAGGAAATGGCAAGGGATTTCGCCCAGAAAGAGATCTTGCCTACCCTCAAGGAGGACGAAGCAAATCATACCTTCCGTCCCGAACTGGTGAAGAAGATGGCGGGGTTGGGCTTCTTCGGTTGCGGCA
Source organism: Geobacter sp. (assembly GCF_030834625.1). Classification (NCBI taxonomy): domain Bacteria; kingdom Pseudomonadati; phylum Thermodesulfobacteriota; class Desulfuromonadia; order Geobacterales; family Geobacteraceae; genus Geobacter; species Geobacter sp. Next base: position 166,010 of record NZ_JAUQXO010000010.1, on the reverse strand, counting down.
TTCCCGAAGAGTACGGCGGCAACGGTTGCGGTTTTCTGGAGTCGGTTATCCTGGCGGAGCAGCTTGCCACGGTCAGCGGTTCCTGGCGTCTGCCGCTCAACATGCAGAACATAGGTCCGGCCATAACCGTCAATCATTTCGGCACCAAAGAGCAGAAGGAACGCTTCATTCCCGACTGGGTCAGCGCCGAGTCGTTCGGCTTCTTTGCCATCACCGAACCCAATTCAGGTTCTGACGTGGTCAGCATGGGAACCGGGGCGATCGACCGGGGCGATCACTGGGAGCTGAACGGTCAGAAGATGTGGATCTCCAATGCCCAGGTTGGCGATTGGGGTCTGGTATACGCTATGACCGACAAGAGCCAAAAATATAAGGGGATGACCTGTTTTATCGTCAATCTGAAGGGGAACGAGGGGATCATCACCGCCCCGATCGATACCAAGCTCGGGCTTCACTGTGCGCCCACCGGCGAGATTTCCTTCAACCAGGCAAAAATACCCAAGGACTCGGTGCTGGGTGAGGTGGGGCAGGGATTCCAGATCTGCATGTGGCAGCTGAACAACACCCGCATCAGCTGTGCCGCCGGCGCGCTGGGGATCGGGGGAGGGGCCATCGAGGCGGCTATCGGCTATGCCAACGAGCGGACCCAGTTCGGCAAGAAAATCGGCTCCTATCAGATGATTCAGGCCCAGATCGCCGAGATGGTTGCCGAGCATGAGGCGGCCAAGCTTCTGGTCTACCAGGCTGCCTGGCTCAAGGACCAGGGGCTCCCCAACCAGTACCAGACCTCCATGGCCAAGCTCTTTGCTTCGGAGGCCGCCGTTCATGCCGCCACCGAAACCATGAAGATCTTCGGCAGCTACGGATTCTCCACCGAATATCCGGCGGAGCGTTTCCTGCGCGATTCCATGTCTCTGCGTACGGTCGAGGGGACGAGCAACATTCAGAAGACGATCATCGCAGGGGTTGCTCTTGGTGATGTCACAAACCGTTAGATTACCCTGGCAGGATTTGGAGGATTTCATGGCTACAGATAAACAGATGTCAGTGCCAAAGCTTACGGACTGTTCCCTCACCCTGGACAAGCGGATCGCCCTCCTCACCTTTCAGCGGGACGATGTGCGCAATGCCCTGACCGGAACCGCACTGATCGAAGACATAGTCCAGACGGTAAACTGGGTGAACGGTAACGACGATGTATCGGTGCTGGTCATCACTGGCGCCGGTTCGGCCTTCTCCTCGGGGGGGAACGTCAAGGAGATGAAGGACCAGTCGGGTACCTTCGGCGGATCGCCTGCCGAGATCCAGAACAAGTATCGCCGCGGGATTCAGCAGATTCCCCTGGCTCTCGCCAAGGCCGAGGTGCCGGTTATTGCCGCTGTCAACGGTGCTGCCATCGGCGCCGGTTTCGACCTGGTCAACATGTGCGACATCCGCCTTGCCTCCACCAAGGCCCAGGTGGGGGAAACCTTCATCAATCTGGGCATTACCCCCGGCGATGGCGGTGCCTGGTTCATGCAGCGGCTGATCGGCTACCAGCGGGCAGCGGAACTGACCTTTACCGGTCGGGTGATCAAGGCTGTCGAGGCTCTGGAGTACGGGGTCTTCCTGGAAGTGGTGGAACCGGAGGCCCTCATGCCGCGGGCAATGGAGCTTGCCGGGCAGATTGCCGCCAAGCCGCCGGTGACATTGCGGCTCACCAAGCGAATGATGAAGCTGGCCCAGCGCAGCGATCTCCCGGACTTCCTCGATTTGTGTGCAGTTTTCCAGGCGCTCGCCCATCACACAAGCGATCAACTGGAAGCGGTTAATGCTTTTCTGGAAAAGAGAGAGCCTTCCTACAAGGGGAAATAGGCAAGGAACGGTCAGGGTCCGAGGCATGTAAATCTGCAGGGAATGGGGCTCCAGTGATTCCATCCAGGGTAGAGGCACATTATGCACGGCCGAATGAGAATCTTGAAGAATCGATTCTGTCGGCAGTGTCTGCCTCAGGAAAAGACCCTGACCGTCTTACGCCTGATGATCTTGGGTCCATAGATCAATTTCATATTCGGGGCCGTAAGGCCACTGTCGATCTTGCGCGGGAACTTGGCCTTGATCAAAACAAACAGGTACTTGATGTGGGGAGCGGTCTCGGTGGAGCGTCCCGTTTCCTTGCATCAGAGTACGGTTGTCAAGTTATTGGGCTTGACCTGTGTAAAGAGTATTGCCGGGTCGCCACCAGTCTCACCCGTCGAATGGGACTTGACAGCCTGGCATCGTTTTGCCATGGCAATGCCGTTGAAATGCCTTTTGCTGACGGTCTGTTCGATATTGTCTGGACACAGCACACGGCAATGAATATCCCTGATAAAAAGAGGCTTTACGGGGAGATCTGGCGAGTATTGAAGCCGGGAGGAAGGCTGGCGATCTATGACATCCTTGCCGGAACAGGTGGCGATGTAATTTTTCCTGTTCCCTGGGCACAAGACACTTCAATCAGCTTTCTTTACACCGCACCGCAATTGATGGACGTACTTCGTGAGGCTGGTTTCAAGATACTTGTCTGGCGTGACGTGACCTCGGCGGGACGCGACTGGTTTGGTAGGATGCAGGAGAAGATTGCTCAGAAGGAGCCGGTTCTAGGGTTGCAGCTGCTGCTGGGACCTCATTTTCAATTGATGGCCTGTAATCAGCTGCGTAACCTGAATGAAGCTCGAATAGCTCTGGTAGAAGCCGTTGTGACCCGTCCCTAACTTCTGAAAAGAACCATCGGTAACAATCAAATGCATAATGGTGATAACGTATACAAAAAGAGTTGACGTAAAATTAGTATTGCAGTACTATTTTGCGCAAATGGTGGTTTTACCCGTTTAGCCTAGGGGGGAAATATGAAAGAAGTTTACCTTGTTGAATCGTTGCGTACGCCCTTGGGGTCCTTTGGCGGTGCTCTTGCCGATGTGGAAGCTCCCCGTCTGGCGGCAACGGTTATCGCGGCGCTTTTGGAAAAAAGCGGCCTACCGGCCGAAAAGGTGGACGAAGTCATCATCGGCCAGGTTCTCACTGGCGGTGCGGGGCAGGCCCCGGCCCGTCAGGCCATGCGCCATGCCGGCCTCCCCGACAGCATCCCCGCCCTGACCATCAACAAGGTCTGCGGCAGCGGCCTGAAAGCCCTCATGCTCGGCGCCGATTCCATCCGTCTCGACAATGCCGACGTGGTCATCGCCGGCGGCATGGAGAACATGTCCCTGGCCCCCTACCTGCTTGGCAAGGGGCGCTACGGCTACCGCATGGGCAACGGCGAGCTGGTCGACCTGCTGGTGCATGACGGTCTCCTTGACCCCTATAGCGGCAATCACATGGGGGTCATCGCCGAGGCCACCACCGAAAAGCACGGTCTCTCCCGCCAGGAGCAGGACGAGTTTGCCCTCGACTCCTATCGCAAGGCCCAGACAGCGGTCAAGGAAGGGGTCTTCCGGGACGAGATCGTCCCGGTGGTCAAAAAGGGGCGCACGGGGGAGGTGACCGTCAGCGACGACGAAGAGCCGTTCAAGGTGGACTTCGCCAAGCTGGCCGGCCTGCGGGGCGCTTTCAAAAAGGACGGCACCGTCACCGCCGGCAACGCCTCCACCATCAACGACGGGGCAGCCCTGACGCTTCTGGCCAGCGGGGAGGTGGTGCAACAATACGGCCTCAAGCCCAAGGCCCGTCTGGTGGCCTATGCCTCCAACAGCCTTCATCCCGACCAGTTCACCGAGGCACCGGTGGGCGCCATTGAAAAGGCCTGCGCCAAGGCCGGCCTGAAGCCTGGCGACATCGACCTCTTCGAGATCAACGAGGCCTTTGCCGCCGTGACCCTCCTGGCCATAAAGACCCTGGGGCTCGACCCGGAAAAGGTCAACGTCAACGGCGGTGCCGTGGCCATCGGCCACCCCCTGGGGGCAAGCGGCGGCCGTCTGACCGCCACCCTGGTTCGCGAGTTGCACCGGCGCCAGGCCCGCTACGGGCTCGCCACCCTCTGCATTGGCGGAGGAGAAGCGGTGGCAGCCATCTTCGAGAGGGTATGAAACGCCACTTTTCCGCAATATCTGCGTAAGTCTTCGGAATTGCTTGTGCGGCGTAGCGCTGCTACGCCTCCGCGCAATCCCTCGACAGCCTTGATCTTGCGAAAAATTGACGTTTCTGAAATTTCACAAGCAACCCTGGAGGATGTGATGATCAATAAAGCGGGAGTACTCGGAGCGGGCCAGATGGGGAGCGGCATTGCCCATGTGCTGGCCCAGCAGGGAATAGCGGTGGTGCTCTTCGACATTGCCGAGGCCCAGCTGGCCAAGGCCCTCAGCGGCATCGAAAAGAACCTGGAGCGCCAGGCCAAGAAGGGGCAGCTGGAAAGCGCCGCTATCCCGGCCATCATGGGACGCATCCGCACCACCCAGGCCATGGACGATCTGGCCGACTGCGACCTGGCCATCGAGGCGGTGACCGAGAAGGAAGCGCTGAAGCTGGAAATCTTCAGGAAACTGGACGGAATCGTGAAAAAGGATGCGATCCTCGCCTCCAACACCTCCTCCATCCCCATCACCCGCATTGCGGCGGTGACCGGGCGGCCCGACAGGGTCATCGGCATGCACTTCATGAACCCGGTGCCGGTCATGCAGCTCGTCGAGGTGATCCGGGGGCTTGCCACCAGTGACGAGACCTTTGCCGCCACCACGGCGCTGGTGGCGAAGCTCGGCAAGGAGACGGCAGTATCCGCCGACTACCCCGGCTTCATCGTCAACCGCATCCTCATCCCCATGATCAACGAGGCGGCCTTCGCGCTCTTCGAGGGGATCGCCACGGTCGAAGACATCGACAAGGGGATGAAGCTCGGCACCAATCAGCCCATGGGGCCCCTGACCCTGGCCGACTTCATCGGCCTCGACACCTGCCTCGCCATCATGAACGTCCTCCACGAAGGCTTCAAGGACAGCAAATACCGCCCCTGTCCGCTCTTGGTCAAGATGGTGGAGGCCGGGTATCTGGGCCGAAAGACCGGTCGGGGATTCTACACCTACTGATTGGGGGAGTTGCCATGGAAACCCAAAATCTGCTTGTTGACATAAAAGACGGTGTGGCGCTGCTGACGATCAACCGGCCCACGGTGCTGAACGCCCTCCACACCTCGGTGATCGCCGAATTGCAGAAAACCTTCGAGGCTTTAAACGCAGACCAGGCGGTCAAGGTGATCGTTATGACCGGCAGCGGCGAAAAGGCCTTTGTGGCCGGCGCCGACATCGCCGAGATGGCGGTAATGAACTCGCAGCAGGCACACGAATTCGCCCGCACAGGGCAAAAGCTGGTGAACTTCATCGGTACCATGCCCAAACCGGCCATCGCCGCCGTCAACGGTTTTGCCCTGGGGGGAGGGATGGAGCTGGCCCTGGCCTGCGACTTCATCTACGCTTCGGAAAACGCCAAGATGGGGCTGCCGGAGGTGACGCTGGGCATCATGCCCGGCTTCGGCGGTTCCCAGAAATTCGGCCGGCTCCTGGGGCGCAGCCGGGCCAACGAACTGATCTTCACGGGAAAGATGCTTTCCGCGGTCGAAGCGAAGGAGTGGGGGATCGTCAATGCCGTCTTCCCGGCCGGGGAACTGGTGGCGAAGGCCCTTGAGACAGCAGGCAGGATTGCCGGCAACGGGCTTCTCGGCGTGGCTCACGCCAAGGAAGCCGTCCGCCGCGGCCTCGACATGGCGGAAGCCGACGGCATGGACTACGAGTCAGTCCTGTTCGCCTCCCTCTTCGCCTCCCGCGACCAGAAGGAAGGGATGCAGGCCTTTGTTGAAAAACGAAAGGCGAACTTTACCGGCTCCTGAGAGATTGCCGCAAATGTGAACCACCACCACTATTGGAGAATAAGCCATGGAAGCTACCCGCGAACTCTATTGGAATATTGGCCATGGGGCATCGGTCCTGATTCCGATGTACCTCTTCACCTTCGCTGCCCTGGGGTTTCTGGTGCGAAGCGGGTTGCAGCGGCTGAATGTCTACAAACAGGGAAAGTCGCTGAACCGCACCGACCAGCGTGCCGTGCGCATCGGCGAGCTCCTGAAGAACGTCCTGTTGCAGAGCCGGGTCTTGAAGGTCAAGGGGCCGGGCTATGCCCACGGGCTCTTCTTCTGGGGGTTCTTGCTTCTTTTCATCGGCACCATCTTTGTGGCTCTCCAGGCCGACTTCACCGATCTCCTCTTCGGGTATCGTTTCCTTAACGGGGACTTCTACCTCCTTTTCTCCGCTGTTCTCGACATTGCCGGCCTCGTTGCCATCGCCATGCTCGCCGGGTTCTTCGTCCGCCGCTACCTGGTCCGCCCCGAGGGGCTGGAAACCACCCGCGACGACGCCATCATGCATGGCCTCCTCTTCGCCATTCTCGTCACCGGCTTTGTCATCGAGGGGGCCCGGATGGCCGTGACCGAGCTGCCCCACAATATGTCCCTGGCCGTCTGGTCGCCGGTGGGCCTCGTGTTCGCCAAGGCCTTTGCCGGCATGGGGGAGAGTTCCCTCCGGGCCCTGCACCAGGGGACGTGGTGGGTGCATTTTTCCCTGGTCATCGGCTTCATCTGCGCCATCCCCTTCACCAAGTTCCGCCACATCTTCACCACCAGCGCCAACTACTTCCTGGCTGACCTGGGTCCCAAGGGCGCCCTGGTCACCCTCGACATGGAGAACGAGTCGGCCGAGAGCTTTGGTGCCGCGCAGATCAAGGATCTCACCTGGAAAGACATCTTCGACACCGACGCCTGCACCAAGTGCAAACGCTGCCAGGACCGCTGTCCTGCCCACAACACCGACAAGCCCCTCTCCCCCATGAAGGTCATCAACCAGCTGGGCGAGGTGGCCTGCACCACCCCCGAAGCAAACCTCATCGAGACCGTCAGTAAAGATGCCCTCTGGTCCTGCACCACCTGCCGGGCCTGCCAGGAGATCTGCCCTGCCGCCATCGAGCACGTGGGGAAGATCGTGGACATGCGCCGCAACATGGTGCTGATGGAGGGGGAATTCCCCGGCGAAGAGGTCATGGTGGCCATGGACAACACCGAGGTCAACGGCAACCCCCTGGGGATGGCGTTCGCCTCCCGGGGCGACTGGGCCGAAGGTCTGCCGGTCACGCGTCTGGCTGACAACGCTGACGTGGACATCCTCTACTTTGTCGGCTGCTACGCCTCCTTCGACAAGCGCAACATCAAGGTTGCCACGAGCTTCGTGAAGCTCTGCGCCGCGGCCGGCATCAAGGTCGGCATCCTCGGCAAGGATGAGAAATGCTGCGGCGAGCCCATGCGCAAGCTCGGTAACGAATACCTCTACCAGTCCATGGCCACCGAGAACATCGAGACCATCGAGTCGTACAAGGTGAAAAAGATCGTCACCGCCTGTCCCCACTGCTTCAATACCCTGACCAAAGACTACCGGGATCTCGGCTTCACCATCGAGACCGAGCACTACACCACGTATCTCAACCGTCTCGTCCAGGAAGGGAAACTCAAGCTCAAGGCCGACGGCTTCGACTGCACCTACCACGACTCCTGCTACATCGGCCGCCACAACGACCTCTACGAGGAGCCCCGGGCCCTGGTGGCGGCGGCGGGGGGCACCATCCGCGAGATGGATCGCTCTCAAGCGGAAGCCTTCTGCTGCGGCGCCGGCGGCGGGCGGATCATGGCCGAAGAGAAGCTGGGAAGCCGGATCAGCGAAAAGCGCGCCCTGATGGCAGCCGAAACCGGTTCAGGCACCCTGGTCTCCAACTGTCCCTTCTGCCTCACCATGTTCGAGGACGGAATCAAGGGGGCGGAGCTGGAAGGGAAACTTGTACCCCGGGATATCGCTGAAATTCTGGTGGAAAGGCTGGCTGTCTGAGAAACGGGACAGGTTGTCTCTGCAGAACGGGAGGATACCGGTGAAACTACACGTTAGCTTCAAGCAGGTTCCTGATAGAACAAATGTCGGTATTGGCTGCGCGGATGGCCAGTTGCGAATGCCACCATGAAAAAAGAGACAGCGTTTTTTTTCTTGCCATTAAAACGGTATTGAAGTACCGTATTGCTAAAATAGGCACTGCGATGTGGGGTTATACTATCTGTCTCACGGGAGGAATCCGATGAATATTCATGAGTACCAGGCAAAGGCAATTCTTCGCAAATTTGGGGTACCCGTCCCGGACGGGCATGTCTGTTACAACGGCGCCAGCGCCCGGGAATGGGCCAAGCGTCTCGGAGACGGTCCCTGGGTGGTGAAGGCCCAGATCCACGCCGGTGGCCGCGGCAAGGGAGGCGGCGTCAAGCTGGCCCGCACCAACGAGGAAGTCCAGCTCATCGCCCGCAACATGCTCGGCATGACCCTGCGCACCCACCAGACCGGCCCCGACGGCAAGGTTGTTACCCGCGTCCTGGTGGAAAACGGCTGCAACATCGACCGGGAACTGTACGTAAGCCTTCTGGTGGACCGGACCACCTCCCGGGTGACAGTCATGGCCTCCACCGAGGGGGGGATGGATATCGAGGAGGTGGCGGAAAAGACCCCGGAGAAGATCTTCAGGGAAGCCATCGACCCGCTGGTGGGGCTGACCCCGTTCCAGTGCCGAAATCTCGCCTTCAGCCTGGGGCTCACCGGCAAGCTGACCACCAAGGCGGTCAAGCTTCTGGAAAACCTCTACACCACCTTCATCGCCTGCGACTGCTCACTCCTCGAGATCAACCCCCTGGTGATCACCAAGGAAGGGGATCTCCTGGCTCTCGACGCCAAATTCGGCTTTGACGACAATGCCATGTTCCGGCACCTGCAGATCGGCGACATGCGCGACTTCGACGAAGAGGATCCCAACGAGGTGGAAGCCTCCCAGCACGACCTCTCCTACGTATCCCTCAACGGCAACATCGGCTGCCTGGTCAACGGCGCCGGTCTCGCCATGGCCACCATGGACATCATCAAGTTTTCCGGCGGCGAGCCCGCCAACTTCCTGGACGTGGGAGGCGGAGCCACCATCGAGCGGGTCACCGAGGCCTTCAAGATCATCCTCTCCGACAAGAACGTGAAAGGGATCTTCGTCAACATCTTCGGCGGCATCATGAAGTGCGACGTCATCGCCACGGGGGTCATCGAGGCGGCCCGGCAGGTATCCCTCAAGGTGCCGCTGGTGGTGCGGCTTGAAGGGACCAACGTCGCCCTGGGCAAGCAGATGCTGGCCGAGAGCGGACTCAATATCGTGGCCGCCGACGGCATGGCCGACGGAGCACAAAAAATCGTCCAGGCTGTTGCCGCCTGAGGGAGGGATAGAGATGAGCATTCTTATCAATAAGGACACGAAAGTCATCACCCAGGGGCTCGGCGCCACCGGCCTCTTTCACGCACAGGGAGCCCGGGAGTATGGTACCCAGATGGTTGGGGGCGTTACCCCCGGCAAGGGGGGAACGACCATCGACGGCTTCCCCGTATTCGATACGGTCAGGGACGCGGTCTACACCACCGGCGCCACCGCATCGGTCATCTACGTGCCGCCGCCGTTTGCGGCCGACGCCATCATGGAGGCGGTTGACGCCGGCATCGAGCTCGTTGTCTGCATCACCGAGGGGATCCCGGTCCTGGACATGGTCAAGGTGAAGCAGTACATGCAGGGGAAAAGCACCCGGCTGGTGGGGCCCAACTGCCCCGGCGTCATCACTCCCGGCCAGTGCAAGATCGGCATCATGCCCGGCTACATCCACAAGCCGGGGAAAGTGGGGGTCGTCTCCCGCTCCGGAACCCTGACCTATGAAGCGGTCTGGCAGCTGACCAACGTGGGGCTGGGGCAGTCCACCTGCGTCGGCATCGGCGGGGACCCGGTCAACGGCACGAACCACGTGGATGTGCTCCGGATGTTCGAGGAGGACCCCGATACCGAGGCGGTGATCATGATTGGAGAAATCGGCGGCAATTCCGAGGAAGACGGGGCCCGCTTCGTCAAGGAGTACATGACCAAGCCGGTGGCGGCCTACATCGCCGGGGTCACCGCCCCTCCGGGAAAGAGAATGGGACACGCCGGCGCCATCATCTCTGGCGGCAAGGGAACGGCAACGGAAAAGGTAGCCGTCCTGGAAGAGTGCGGCATCAGCGTGGCCGCCTCTCCGGCCGACATGGCCAAGGCGCTCCTGAAGGTCTACCGGCCCGACGGGCTGAAGATAGCGGTCTAACAAACGACGAGGAGAAGAATCATGCTCGTGATCTCCTGCATCAAACAGGTGCCCGACACCACCCAGGTAAAGATCGACCCGGTGACCAACACCCTGATTCGGGAAGGGATCCCCTTCATCGTCAACCCCTACGACACCCACGCCCTGGAGGAGGGATTGACCCTCAAGGACCGCTACGGTCTGCGCTCGGTGGCCATCTCCATGGGCCCCCCCAACACCGAGGCCACCCTGCGAAAGGCCTGCGCCCTCGGCGTCGACGATGCGATCCTCCTCTCTGACCGCGCTTTCGGCGGGGCCGATACCCTGGCCACCAGCACGGTCCTCTCGGCGGCCATCGAGAAGCTGGGAAAAGAAGATGAGGTGGGGATCGTGTTCTGCGGCAAGCAGACCATCGACGGCGATACCGCCCAGGTGGGTCCTGGCATCGCCACCCGCCTGGGCTTCACCCAGCTGACCCTGGTGGACCGGATCGAGCACCTCGACCTGAACCGGAAGGTGATCCGGGTGCGGCGCAAGCTGGAAGGGCGGCATGAGATCGTCGACGCCCCCCTGCCGGTGATGATCACCGTGGTGCGGGAACTGAACCGTCCCCGCTATCCCACGGTGCCGATGCGTCTGGAGGCCGAGGATGTCCAGGTCAAGGTCTGGGACAACTCGGTTCTCAAGCTCGATGTGGAAACGGTCGGCCTCAAAGGGTCCCCCACCTGGGTCAGCAAGATCTTCTCCCCCGAGCGGGACAAGGGGGAGATCATCGGCGACGGTGTGGCTGATCCGGAGGGGACGGCGAACCTCCTGATCGACAAGCTCTTAAGCAAGGATCTCTTGGCCGTGTGAGATGCGTGGAAGCGCTGCTTGCCGCGTCCTGAACTAAACACCGTGAACAAGGGCGCAGCAAGCAGCGCCCCTACGGGGGATTGACAATGACTGAGACGAAGAAGCCAATAAAAAAACCCCGCGGCAAAGTCCGTATCGTCGAGGGGAAATGCATCGCCTGCGGTGCCCGGTGCGAGAGCTCCTGCCCCGTGGACGGCATCGCGATGAATGCCGCCGGTGAGCCGTCGGTCCTGGTGGAGAAGTGCATCGGCTGCGCCAAATGCGTGAAAGTCTGCGCGGCCGGCGCCCTCGAGATGTTCTACACGCAGCAGGAACTGGAGCTTCTCAAGCAGTGGGAGAAGCAGCACGGCGCCGCCGAGGAGGAGGTCGACGAAGGAGAAAAGCACCTTCGGGAGATGCTCGCCTCCTATCGGGGCGTCTGGGTATTCATCGAGCAGTACGACGGCGAGGCGGCCAAGGTTTCCTGGGAGCTTCTGGGGGCCGGGGCCGACCTGGCCGAGAGCCTCGGCGTCGAGCTCTCCGCGGTGATCATCGGCAACAACGTCGGGCACCTGTGCGACGAGGCGTTCGGCTACGGCGCAGACAAGGCAGTCATTCTCGATGCGCCCGTGTTCGCCAACTACCGCACCAAGCCCTACACCGACGCCATCTGCCACCTGGTGGACAAGCACCGTCCGGAGATCATCCTCATGGGTGCCACCGGCCAGGGGCGCGACCTGGCCGGCGCCGTGGCCACGGTGGTCAAAACCGGCCTCACCGCCGACTGCACGGGGCTTGGGATCGACGACAAGCGGAACCTCATGCAGACCCGCCCCGCCTTTGGGGGCAACATCATGGCCACCATCATGTGCGACCGGTTCCGGCCCCAGATGTCCACGGTCCGCCCCCACGTGATGTCCATGCCCGAGTTCCAGGTGGGGCGGATTGGGGAGGTGGTCCGCGAGGAGTTCGCCCTTCGCGAGGAGGATGTGCTGGTCAAGGTCGTCGAAATCTTGAGCGACAAGGGCGGTAAGGACATCGACATCGCCGGCGCCGAGATAATCGTCTCCGGGGGGCGTGGCCTCATGAACAAGGACAACTTCGCCATGCTGCATGAGCTTGCCGACGAGCTCGGCGGGGTGGTGGGCGCATCGCGCAGCGCCGTCGATGCCGGCTGGATGCCCCACAGCCGCCAGGTGGGCCAGACCGGCAAGACCGTCCGGCCCAAGATCTATGTCGCCTGCGGCATTTCCGGAGCCATCCAGCACCTGGTGGGGATGCAGGACTCGGACGTCGTCATCGCTATCAACCGCGACCCCGAGGCCCCCATCTTCCAGGTGGCCACCTACGGCATTGTCGGCGACCTCTTCCAGGTCATTCCGGCAATCATCCGCAAGGTGCGCAATCTGAAGGGCCAGCGCGGCGGAGTGGTCCCTGACCGGCTTGCGGTCTGATTCTTCATCATCGCATTATCGTTTGTGAGGTGTATCATGTCTATCAATCACTCGCTCTTCATCCCGCTCTTTGCCGTTGCCATGCTGACCTTCTGCTTCAGCTGCTACCAGCGCCTGCAGCTGGTCGCCATCGGCAGCTCGGAAGACCGCTTCGATAACCCCGGCGAGCGGCTGGCGGGCATGCTCTCCTATGCCTTCGGGCAGAAGAGGGTGCTGGCCAGGCCCTACGGGTTCAACCACTTTTTCCTCTTCTGGGCGTTCATGCTGCTACTGGTTGCCAACGGGGCGTTCCTGCTGGAGGGGCTTTCCCCCGGCTTCAGTCTGGCCGCCTTGCCGGCACCGCTGCACCACGGCCTGGAGTTCGTCTTCGACATCGTGTCCCTGGTGGCTCTGGTCAGCGTGACGATAGCCTTTGTTCGGAGGGTTCTCTTTCCCCCCTCGTACCTGGGTAACGATTACACCTCCGCCCGCAGCGGCGAAGCCCTGCTTATCCTGGCGCTGATCGCCACGCTGATGGTCGCCTTCTTCCTCCTTAATGCTGCCCAGATCGCCATGGGCCAGGAGGGGGGCTGGAAGCCTGTCTCGTCCGCAGTCGCTGCCCTTTTGGATGGCATGTCCGGCAAACCTCTTGAGAATATCGCCACGGCCTCGTGGTGGATTCACGCCGTGGTGCTGCTGGTCTTCATGAATATTCTGCCCCGCAGCAAGCATATGCACATACTTACCGCCATACCCAACTGCTATTTCCGCAGCCTTGACAAACCCAATGTCCAGCCCCGGGAGAGCTTCCAAAAGGGAAACCGCTTCGGGGTGAGCAAGGTCGAGCAGTTCACGTGGAAGGATCTCCTCGACGGCTTATCGTGCACCGAATGCGGTCGCTGCCAGGACCTCTGTCCCGCCCACAACACCGGCAAACCTCTCAATCCCCGTCGCATCGTCCACGACATCAAGGTGAACCTCCTTGAAAACGGGCCGGCCCTGAAACGGGGTGAGAAGGGAAACATCCCTCTGATCGGTCCGCAAGGGGAGGGATCGAGCAGTGAGGATGCGCTCTGGTCCTGTACGACCTGCGGGGCCTGCACGACAGTCTGCCCCGTCCTGATCGAGCAGATGCCGAAGATCATCAAGATGCGCCGTCACCTGGTGCAGGAGAAGGCTCAGTTTCCCGAGGAGCTTCTCAACCTGTTCGAAAACATGGAGCAGCGGAGCAACCCCTGGGGTATCGCCCCTTCGGACCGGGGCAAGTGGGCTGCTCAGCTGGGGGAGCGCCCCTTCAAGGCAGGGGAGACCGACTATCTCTTCTTCGTCGGCTGCGCCGGCTCTTTCGACAGCCGCAACAAGCACGTCACCGTGGCGTTGGCGAGCATCCTTGATGCCGCCGGAGTTTCCTGGGGAATCTTCGGCCGGGAGGAGCAGTGCTGCGGCGACAGCGTTCGGCGCCTTGGCAATGAGTTCGTTTTCGACAAGATGGCCAGGGAGAACGTGGCCCTCTTCAAGGAGCGGGGGGTAACCCGGATTGTTACCCAGTGTCCCCACTGCTTCAGCACCCTCAAGAACGACTACAGGCAGTACGGGTTGGAAGTGGAAGTAGTGCACCACAGCCAGCTGATCGCGCAGCTTGTGGAACAGGGGAAGCTCAAGCTTCCCAAGCAGGCCGAGCAGGGCAAGATCGTTTTTCACGATTCCTGTTACCTGGGCCGCCACAACGACACCTTCGAGGCACCCCGGGCCGTGCTCAAGGCAGCCACCGGAAAGGCTCCGGCCGAGTTCGAGCGAAATCAGGAAAACGGTTTCTGCTGCGGAGCCGGCGGCGGTCGGATGTGGATGGAGGAGCAGATCGGGAGCCGGATCAACCTCGAACGGGTCAAGGAAGCTTTGAAGCAGCAGCCGGACACGCTCTGCGTCAGCTGCCCCTACTGCATGACCATGATGGAGGACGGCCTGAAGGACGAAGGTTGCGAGCAGGTGCGGGTGAAGGACATTGCTGAGGTCATGGCCGAGGCCATGGCGTAAGGGGAATCCCCCGGTTCTGCCGGGGGATTTCTTCGTTGTACGTTTCCTGACAGCCGGAGGGAACACGAACCATGAAGACAAAAAGCAAAGCGGTACCTTTGATAAAATCGGTCGACCATGCTTTTGAGCTTCTGGAGCAGTTCCAGGGCGATGTCAACGAGCTCAGTCTGAGCGAGCTGGGGAGGCGTCTGCAGCTTCCCAAGAATAACGTGTTCAGGTTGCTGGCCACCCTTGAGTCCCGCAGGTTTATCGAGCAAAACGCGCGTACCGGCAGCTACCGGCTTGGTCTCAAGGCCTTTCACCTCAGTCGGATGGTTGCCAGGCAGATGAGGCTCGTCAGTCGTGCGAGACCAACCATGGAGGCAATGGTCAGGGAATGCAACGAGACGGTCTGCCTGACGGTCTTGAGAGAATTTTCCATTATCTGCCTTGATGCGGTCGAGTGCAGCCACCCGGTACGGGTCGTACCCCCCATCGGCATGCGGCTTCCTGCCCATTGCACAGCAGCCGGAAAGGTGCAACTGGCCTACCTACCTGAAGACAGACTGGCAAAGTTTCTTTCAGACCATGAGTTTGAGCGGACTACGCCGAATACGATTACCAACCCTGCACACTTGCTGGAGCACCTTCGGCAGATTGCCCGACAAGGGTATGCCGTCAATCAGGAAGAACTGGAGGGGGGAGTCATCTGTGTCGGGGCTCCTGTTCGCGATTACAGTTCAAATGTTGTGGGGGCAGTTGTACTTCCCGGGCCGATTACGCGGTTCGGCGCTGACCTGATAAATGAAAAACTTATTCCACTCGTGGAAAAGGGGGCTGCGGACATATCATCCAAGCTTGGGTATTTCTGAAGCATTATCCAGCGTAAGGTCATATTGTTACTGCTGTTCATAAAGGGGGACACATGTCTGGGACAACGTTTTCATATCGGCGACGAGTCGATTTTGGAGACTGTGACTCCGCGCGTGTCTATTTTACGCCGCGGGCTGTTGATTATGCCGTGGAGGGGGTTGAGGCCTGGTATGAGGATGTGCTGGGTGTTTCCTGGGCAGATCTGGTAATTCGGCACAATCTCGATCCAATGTTTGTGCAGATAGGGTGCGAATACTTCCGACCCGTGATTGCCGACCAGATTGTTTATGTGCTGGTTAAGGTGGTCGGCATCGATCGGGCCACCATGACATTTAGTGCCGTTGGGCAGAGTGCCGCTGGCGAAACCTTCTTCCGGGTCACCCTTCAGGCGCGGTTCAGCGAGGGGGACAACGTCGAATCTACCCCGATTCCGGCGCGGTATCGCCAGCGAATCGAGGCTTGTCTGGTACCCTGTGATGATTTGGCGAGTACCCCCATGAAAAAGGTGCGCGGCTTCGTCAGAAGGGATGAACGGAATCCATGCCGACAGCGGCTTGAGGGTCCAGCCGGCAAGGTGCCGTTTACCAGCCAGCGTCTGGTGGTCTTTGGAGATTGCACGGTGTCCGGGACTGTCTACGCTCCGAGGATCTTCAATTACGCCGTTGAGGCAGTGGGGGAATGGTACCGGGAGACCTTGGGCATATCGTGGCTGCAGCAGTGTATTCGCCAGAGGGGTGTTCCGTTTTTGGAGATCCGGTGCGAGTGCCTGACCCCCCTGGTGCCCAGGCAGGTGATTACCATGGCAGTAACGGTTCCTCGGCTGGGAAGTTCAAGCATCGGCTATGACGTGATAGGATATGATGAAAAGGGAAAGCCCTGTTTCGATGTGCGGATGTCGGCCTGTTATATCTCGGATGCAACCGGTTCCTTCAAGGTGACCCCTTTCCCCGATGAGATGCGTGCACGGATACTTGCCTATCAGGCGTCCTGCGAGCGCGGAGATTGAACCGTACCCACCATTATGGCTAGTCCACCTTCAGAATGACAAGTGAGACATCGTCGGTCAGGTTCTGGCTTGCGGCGAACGACCTGACCTGAGTAAGTAAATTATCGATAATCTGTTGTGGGTGAAGTGTGTGATACTCGGCAATAAGGGAGCAGAGCCGAACTTCGCCGAAAAATTCACCAACAGGATTGGATGCCTCGGTAATGCCGTCAGTATACAGCAGCAGAATATCTCCTGGCTGCAGCAGCACCTGTTTCTCTTCAAACGTGACTTTTCTTTTTACGCCGAGAATAAGACCTTCTGCATCAAGGCACTCACAGGTTCGCGAATGTGACCTCCAGACCATCGGCGGGTTGTGTCCGGCGCTGGCGAAGGAAAGCTTCCGCATGTCGGCATCGTAGTTCAGGTAAAAC
The DNA here is from genome assembly GCF_030834625.1 of Geobacter sp. NCBI lineage: Bacteria > Pseudomonadati > Thermodesulfobacteriota > Desulfuromonadia > Geobacterales > Geobacteraceae > Geobacter > Geobacter sp. The sequence continues at coordinate 149,276 of NZ_JAUQXO010000010.1, read as the reverse complement.
ATGGTAATGAAGAGCTCGGCACGGGTGAGGTCTTCATAGAGAAATTCGTTGAGGACACTCAGTATCTCGCCGGGACCCCGGATGACCTTTGCCTCGGCCTGGATGATGGTGCGGACTTCCGCCATGAGCAGGGCTGCACCGACATTATGTCCGGATACGTCTGCGATGACCAGGTCCAGACTACTGGTGCCGCGAAGCAGAAAATCATAATAATCCCCTCCCACCTCGCGGGCTGGAATGCATGCTCCCGCCAGGGATATTCCCGTGACAGCCGGGGCGCGTGTCGGCAGGAGCCCCATCTGGATGGTCCGGGCGATCTGCATCTCCTTTTCATGTTCCTTCGCCTTAATCAGTTTTTCGGCCTGCTGAAAGTTGCGAAGGGCTATCCCGATCTGTCCCGCCAGATTAGTGAAGAGTTCAACGAACTCCTCGGTAAAAATTCCCTTCATTGACTTTGAGAAGGCTGACAGAATGCCCACAGGGTTTCCCTCGATCGTAATGGGGGCATGGGCAAAGGACTTGAATCCCTCCCGCCTGACAACCCGGGCGGAGACTGGTTTGTCCATGAAATCCGTATCGTTGACCACTACGGCAGAGTTGGTGAGATAGGCTGTTCCGGCGTACGTCTCAAGGCTCAATTCCCGGTCCGATTCATCAAGGTGATCCGAGCTCATCCCTTTCTGCCCCTGTACGGTAAGAACCTTCGTTTCTTCATCGAGAATGCGGATAACGCACATGTCGAACTTGAACTGCTGCTGGAGGAGTTCCAGGATGTTGTCCAGTATGGTCTTCAGGTCGGATTTCCCGGCCACAACCCGGGCAGCCTCGTAAAGAACGCCGAGTTGTTCCCGGCTGGCGGTGCGGCTGAGGGTGACCGTGCCGAACAGGTCGAAAACATCTTCCAGTTCACTCCCCCGTGCAGCCAGATAGCTATCCACGATGATGCCGGCCGAGGCGGCGCCCACCGAACCGGCCAAAACCTTCTCGGTAAAACGTTTCAGAATGGGGAGTTCGTATTCCGAGAGGCTCCCCTTTTCATCGATCCGTTGGTGTTCAAGGAATCTGGATATGGCGGCATGGGCCTGTTCTTTGCCGATGAACTTGGTCATGAGGTCGACGAATTCCACGATGGCAAATGCCTTGCTCATTCTTTTGCGCTTGACTGGTTCTTCGCGAGTTTCAAAAACATCCACAAATTTGACGGCCTGTTCGGCTTCTGTTTCGTCCGGCTCGGTCAGGAGGGAAAAGGCAATAAATCCCCCCAGGTTGAAGAAAAGGGTCCAGAATAGCGCGTGGGAGAGCATGTCGAGACCGCTCAGGCCAAAGAGTTCCAGCGGGCGCAGGAAGCCGAGACCGAAGGGGCCGCTTTCCAGAATATTCCTATTCAGCCACCCCGACTGAACAAACAAGGGGATCAGCAGGGTGTAAAACCAGAAGATAAATCCCAGTAACAGTCCGGTCATCGCACCGCGACGTGTTGCACGTTTCCAGAAGAGCCCGCCGATTATGGATGGTGCGAATTGGGCAACGGCGATAAACGTGACGATCCCGGTGTTGATCAGTGCGTATGACTCGCTGATGAACCGATAGTAGAGGTATCCGAGAAAGACGACGGCAATGATTCCGGCCCTTTTTATGGTGAGGAGAACCTTCGATATGTCGGAAGCTTCCACTTTGAATTTCAGAATGACTGGTAACACCAGATGGTCGAGAATCATGGTGGAAAGAACCACCGCTTCAACAATGACCATTCCCGCCGAAGCGGAGAAGCCACCGATGAAGGCCAGCATCGCCAGCCATGGGTGACCTGACTGCAAGGGAAGATTGATGACAAAAAAGTCGGCTGTGGCGGTATTCCCCTCGTTGATGATGATCCCTCCCAGGGCTATGGGCACGACGAACAAGGCGAGCAGAAACGCATAGGCCGGCAAGCGCCACATGGCATCTTTTATGTGTTCCTCGTCGGCATTCTCGATAACCATGACATGGAACATGCGGGGAAGGAACATGATCGCCATCATGATCATAAATAAGCGGGAGAACCATAAAGAATAGGGGACTTGCGGCGTCCCCACGAGAAAGAGGTGTGTCCGGTCGGGGAATTGGGCGGCGAAGCGGTTGAAGATGTCGGTGAAGCCGTCGAAGAGGCCATAGGTAACAAATATCCCGACGGTGATGAAGGCAATGAACTTGACCACCGCCTGCAGGGCAATGGCAGCCACCAATCCTTCATTGCGCTTGGAGACGTCCAAGTGCCTTGCCCCGAACAAGACACCGAAAAGGGCGAGGAAAAGGGTGACGATAAAGGCGGTATCAATGAACGGAGGAAGTGCGGGAATAAGATTATTTAATCCGCCGGCCATTTGGGGCGGTTTTGTGAGGAGATCGAAGGTGTAGGCCACCGCCTTGAGCTGCAGTGCTATGTAAGGAGGAATCGCTGCAATGACGAAAATGGTGACAATCGCGCCCAAAAGGGGTGACTTTCCGTAGCGGCTGGAGATGAAATCGGCGATGCTGCGGATATTCTGTTCTTTGCTGATGCGTACCATTTTGCGCAGCAGGAACCACCAGATGAAAGCCACCAGAGTGATGCTCAGGTGGTCGGCGAGGAATTCTATACCGCTGGTGGCGACCCGCCCGACGGAGCCGTAAAAGGTCCAGGAGGTGTAAATAACCGCCAGGGAGAGGGAATAGATGTAAGAGTTGGAAACAATGCTCCGTCCTGCCTCACACCGTTTGTCGGCAAAAAAGGCAACGGCGTATAAAAGGCCAATATATAGGAGAGAGATTATGGAAACGATCTCAACCGGGATCATCCTGTGGATTCCCTCTTTGCCATACTTTCTGTGGCGCCTCACCCATTGGGATGTTCAGGTGATGGGGCAGGTATCGTTACTTAATAACACAGCAATGGTGAGTTGTCATGAATCGCCCCGTTGCAGCCGCCACTCTCTGCACAAAAATAGATAGCAACGGAATAAGACCTGAGCCATCCTTGCCGCCCGTGCCTACTAAAAGCCGCTCCATTTTCTCTCCTCGTATTTGGATGGATCGCAGGTACGATCATCGGAATAATTGAAGCGACGACAATGACTTACAAGCGCAAGTAAATTTTTGTTGACATAAAAAAGGTATTGCAGTACTTGTTTACCATAATGCTAAAAGTTTGGACGCCCGGCCCAGTAGCAGGATCGCCGAAATATCAACACCAACCCAGCAGTCTAACAAGGAGGAGAACATGGATCTCAAAGGGAAAAATGCAATTGTAACCGGCGCCAGTCTTGGTATCGGGAGCGCCATCGCGCTGGACCTGGCAAAAAACGGTGCCAACGTCGCCATCAACTACCGCAAGCACTCCGAGGAAGCCAACGCCATCTGTGCCGAAATCCAGAAGATGGGGCAAAAGGCCATCGCGGTCCAGGCTGACGTAGCCAGCTTCAAGGATGCCCAGGCCATGGTGGACAAAGTCGTCGCAGAACTGGGGAGCGTGGATATCCTGGTGAACAACGCCGGGGTCAACCGTGACGCCGTCATCTGGAAAATGACCGAGGAGCAGTGGGATGATTGCCTTGCCATCAACCTGAAGGGTTATTTCAACTACTGTCGCGCCGTTGCCCCCCTGATGAAAGAGCAGGGGAGCGGCAAGATCGTCAACGTCACCTCCATCAACGGCATGCGCGGCAAATTCGGCCAGGCGAACTACGCCGCCGCCAAAGCCGGCATCATCGGCCTCACCAAGACCATCGCCCGGGAACTGGCAAAATCCAACGTCAACTGCAACGCCATCGCCCCCGGCCTCATCGAGACCGAAATGATGGCAGCCCTGCCGGAAGACGTGAAGCAGAAATCCCTGGCGGACATCGTCCTTGGCCGCATGGGTCAGCCGGAAGAAGTGGCCTGGCTGGTCACCTTCCTCTGTAGCGAAAAGTCCCGCCACATCACCGGCGAATGCATCAAAGTGGACGGCGGCCAATATATCTAGAAATCCAAACATCTCTGAGTCATGGAGGTTTCAATGCGTGAAGCAGTAATCATCGATGCCGTACGGACGCCGGTGGGAAAATTCGGCGGCGCGTTAAAAAATGTCCGCTCTGACGATCTGGCAGCCCATTGCATAGCCGAGCTCGTCAAGCGCAACAACCTCGATCCGAACCTGATCGAGGATGTGGTACTCGGCTGCACAAACGGGGCGGGCGAAGACAACCGCAACGTGGGCCGGATGGCGGCACTGCTTGCCGGTCTGCCCTACTCGGTAGCCGGGCAGACCATCAACCGTCTCTGCGCCTCGGGCCTGAACGCTGTCAACAGCGCAGCCCAGGCCATCAAGGTCGGCGAAGGGAACGTCTTCATCGCCGGCGGCACCGAATCCATGACCCGCGCCCCCTTTGTCATGGCCAAGGCGGAATCGCCCTTCTCCCGCGACATCAAGGTCTTTGACACGGTCATCGGCTGGCGTTTCACCAACCCGAAGATGACCGAACCGTACGCCAAGGAAGGGATGGGCGAAACCGCCGAGAACGTGGCGGTGCGGTACGGTCTCACCCGCCAGGAGCAGGACGAATTCGCCCTTGAGACCCAGAAGAAATGGGCTGCCGCCGACGCTGCCGGCAGATTCAATGACGAGATCGTTCCCGTCGTCATTCCCCAGAAGAAGGGTGACCCGATCATTGTCTCCAAAGACGAGTTCCCCCGGGGCAACGACGTCACCATGGAGCAGTTGGCCAAACTGCCGGCTGCCTTCAGAAAAGACGGCACCGTCACCGCCGGCAACTCCAGCGGCATCAACGATGGCGCAGCAGCACTGCTCATGATGGAGGCCGAAACCGCCAAGAAGCTCGGCTACAAGCCCCTTGTGAGGGTCGTTGCCAGCGCCGTTGTCGGCTGTGATCCTTCCTACATGGGGCTCGGTCCCATTCCCGCGATCCAGAAGGTGCTGGAACGGGCCGGTTTGAAGGTCGAAGACATCGATCTCTTCGAACTGAACGAGGCATTTGCCGCCCAGTCCATCCCCTGCATCCGTGAGCTGGGAATAGACCCGGCAAAGGTGAACGTCAACGGCGGCTCCATCGCCATCGGTCACCCTCTGGGTTCCACCGGGGCACGCATAACGGCAACGCTGGTACATGAGATGAAACGCCGCGGCTCGCGCTACGGGCTCGTGTCCCTGTGCATCGGCGTCGGTCAGGGAATTGCGACGGTCTTTGAGCGGGTGTAAACGGAAAAGGGGAGGTGGCGACACCTCCCCTTTTCGGGATATTTCAGCGTACCTGAAGTCATTAGGTTGATGCGGGGCAGAATGTCTGACGGTAAGAAAGAAGGGTCAAAGCGGACCGGGCTCGAACGATACGGTTTCACGACTTTCACGACCCGGTAGAACGAAGGAGTTCTCCATGGAGTTAACTGACACCTTCGGCAGGACGATTAACTATCTGAGGCTCTCCGTTACGGATCGCTGCAACATGCGGTGTGTCTACTGCATGCCTGCGGAGGGGCTGCCCCTTCGTTCCCACCGCGAGATCCTGAGCTACGAGGAGCTGTTAAGCATCGCACGGACTGCCGTTTCCCTGGGGATAGAGAAGATTCGGGTGACAGGAGGCGAGCCTCTCGTCCGCAAGGGAATCCTCGGTTTCCTCGCGCAACTGGCGGAGACTCCCGGCTTGCGGCAACTTGTGCTGACCACCAATGCTCTTCATCTGGCAGAGATGGCAGAGAGTCTCAAATTCGCCGGCGTCCAGCGGCTGAACATCAGTCTCGATTCCCTCAAGCCGGACACGTTTTCCGCCATCACCCGGGGGGCCGACGTGGGCCGTGTCATGGCAGGTATCGATGCTGCCGAACGGGCGGGCTTTCCCCTTAAAATCAATATGGTTGTCATGAACGGGATCAATGACGACGAGATCCTCGATTTTGTCGCCATGACCATGGACCGGGCGGTGACGGTGCGCTTCATCGAGTACATGCCGGCCATAAAGGCGACAGACTGGGAATCCCGCGTGGTTCCAGGAGATACCATTCTCGAGCGGATTGCCGAACGCTTCACCTTCATGTCCGAGGCGCGGGAAAGTCTCGCGGGACCTGCCAGAATTTTCCGCGTTGACGGTGCCGCCGGGACGTTCGGCATCATCAGTCCCGTCACCGGTCATTTCTGTGAAGAATGTAACCGGATTCGGGTGACGGCGGCCGGGCGGGCACGAAGCTGTCTCTTCTCGGATCGAGAAGTCGACTTGAAGCCGTTTCTTGCTATCGGGGACGACAGAGCTTTGGCGGCGGCCCTGCGCCAGGTGGTAACTTTCAAGCCTCGGCGGCACCTGCTGGCGGAAGCGGAGCAGCAGTTTACCCCCTTCGCCATGGCCGCCGTCGGCGGATGACTGATCAGCAGAACCTGTACGGAGAGAGGAGCCTGCCATGCCGCCAGTCATCATGTCTGTGTGCACCAGCGAGAATAAGGGAGAGCGTAAAACGCCGGTTATCGCCGTCGAGTTGCGTGAAAACCATGGCATTATCGGTGATGCCCATGCGGGTGACTGGCACCGACAGGTGAGTCTCCTGGCCACGGAGAGCATTGCCAAAATGCGTGCCCTCGGGCTCGACGTCGATTCCGGCGACTTTGCCGAAAATATCACCACGAGCGGGATCGATCTCGTTGCTCTGCCGATAGGAACGCTGCTCAAGCTGGGGGAGGCAGTCGTGGAGGTGACCCAGATAGGGAAAGAGTGCCATACCCGCTGTGCCATCTACTACCAGGCGGGAGATTGCGTCATGCCGAAAGAGGGGATCTTTGCGCGGGTTCTCCGGGGGGGGAAGATTGTTCCGGGAGCGTCAATCCATCGCCTTGAAGGCATCGACGAGCCGTAGAACCCTTCTCCTGCCAACGTAGTGTTTCTCTTCTTTCATGTTACCCGGCGGGCTGCAGGTGACAGAAATACACGCTTCAATCCTTCCATAAATGTCCCGTACGTAAAACAAAGACCTGACCTTTCAACGGGACGATGTGCCCAATGCCTCCCGGAACAGCCCTTGTCGATGATATTTTGCACTGGAAGCGGCCACCGCTTTTCTGGAAAAGAGAACAGCGGAAGCCAAGGCTGGTGCCTAGTCATGGAGGTCCAATGAACAGCAATCGGATCAAGTCTCCTGATATTATCGATGTCCACATGCATTGTTTTACGGGGCGTCAGCATGGGGAAGCCGTTGCACGCGACATCTGTTTTGTCTCAGACGCTCTCCTTCGCCATGCCGGAACGGTTCTTGACTACATAAACAATGGTGAGGGAACTGAAATTGCCGGAAGAAATCGAAGCACAGGTGTTCAACGGTAATCCCACATGGTTTTTAGGGTGCGCTTTGAATGGTGTATAGCCATAGTATGCATTCAATTAAAATAATGTTTCAAATCGTTGACAAGAATCTAACCCCTTGCATATACTCAATAATACGCATAAAAGTCTAGCTTGTGCGAGCGCTGCTGTGAGTGGTGTTGACGCCTTCTAAACACAAATTAGTCTATTGGAGTAGGTAAGCGAGAGAAAAGGTTTTTATGAATAGTGCCGATGTTAGTGCGATGGGTGGGTCGATCGGGGACCCGCCGGTAGAGGCTGGCCGTGCAGGGATTCTCCGGGTGGACACCGATCTCGGAATTGTTTCCCTCGGTGAGACCGCCGGCAGGCTGATAGGCATGCCTCCAGAGGCCCTCCTGGGACGGAGGATCGGAGATATCTTCGATCTGGCGAACCTCGGCAACCTCATGCGAAGCGGTATCAGTTTCAGCCACCAGATCATAAAGCTGGAGACGAAGCATATAGTCTGCGATTACGTGCCGATCATCGAGGATGACCGGATTGTGGGAGGGGCGCTGTCGCTCCTCAGGATGCTTCCCGAAGATGTCACCGACTCGACCGACGACCTCGGTGAAATTCTCCGTTCAACCAATTCCTTCCTGAATTTTGATCACGATGGAATTATTGTTGTTGACCGAAAGGGCATAGTGGTCCTGGTCAACCAGTCTTTCGCCAAACTGTTCGATACAACCCCGCAGACCATGATCGGCAAGCACATACAGCAAGCCTATACCAATAATTCCCAGCCCTCACGCATGCCTTTGGTGATGGAAACCGGCAAGCCGGAGATCGGCATCACCCATTATCTGAACGGCAAACAGGTGTACGCCAGTATCTTTCCGCTTATCAAGGAAGACAGGGTGATCGGCTGCGTGGGAAAGATTCTCTTTAGTGACATACGGGAGATCACCCTCATTGCCAGCCGCCTGGCCGCGTCGGAACCGCGGAAACAACAACGAAATATTACGGGCAGCGAGGCCTTCTTCAAATACGATATCAACAGCATCGTCGGCCAGAGCAGAAAGATCGCGGAGTTGAAGGATATCCTTCAGCGAGTCGCCCTCAAGACCTCCAACATCCTCCTGCGAGGGGAGAGCGGGACCGGCAAGGAGCTTTTCGCCCACGCCATTCACTCCGCCAGCAACCGACGTTATGCGCCATTCGTCAAGATGAACTGCGCAGCCATACCCGAACACCTTCTGGAGTCGGAGCTTTTCGGTTATGTGGAGGGTGCCTTCACTGGAGCCAAGAAGGGGGGGCAACTCGGGAGGTTTGAACAGGCCCATACCGGCACCATCTTCCTTGACGAGATCGGTGACATGCCACTCTATATGCAGGCCAAAATGCTGCGGCTGTTGCAGGAAAAGGAGTTGACGCCGCTGGGAAGCACAAGCTCGAGGAATGTCGATGTCCGACTGGTGGCAGCTACCAACAGCAACCTCGAGCAGCAGGTCAAGGAAGGAAAATTTCGGGAAGATCTCTACTACCGGCTCAACGTGGTAACCCTCACCATCCCCCCGCTTCGGGAGCGAATGGAGGATATCTCGTCCATCATCAGCAGTTTCATCGACAAGTTTAACGTTGAATTCGGACTTGACGTGCAGGGACTCGATGACGAGGCATGGGATATAATCAGGCGCTACGACTGGCCGGGGAACATCCGCGAACTCCGCAATGTGATTGAAAGCGCGTTCAACGTGGTCGTCGGTCCTCTGATCAAGAGAGAGCATTTTCCCGATCAGCTTTGCCGGCTGTTCCCCCGTGAAGGTATAGAGTCCGCCCGCGCCACTGCCCCGGGAGCCGAGGAGTTCATCCGCGCCAGTCTCGGCAAAAAGGATATCAGCCAGATTGTCGACGAATTTGAAAAGCTGCTCATTCACGAGGCAATCGAGTCCAGCCACGGGAACAAGGTCCATGCTGCCCAACTCTTGGGGATCTCACGGCAGGGACTCTACAAAAAGCTGCAAAAGCACGCCGGTCAGGATGAACACCCAGCCTGAACACCACACGCAAGCAAAAGGGCAGAAAAACTGGCCGGGGATAGTGTGCCCACAATCCTGAGACCGATTAATGAACTTGCCTGATTACCCCACCTGCCATATTCACACCCTGTTCACCTCACAAGCATCTATTACTCCATGTCGCTAACAATGTTATAAATTGAAACGCAGTGTTTATTAAGAAGTGAGCAAAATTTATTAAGTATGCCTGGTCAGTTCGGAATGGCGCATAGACGTCAAGAAGTGTAAACTATTGTTTACATGTGGAACAAGAACTGTAAATCTCGTTCAACTGTCTGATTAAAAAGAGCATTTATCTCGTTTGTCAATTCAATTCAGTCTATCTGGTGACAACATAAGTTTACATGGATAATCGAGTGAATTCCCGTATACATGATGCGTGTTCGACGAAACTGGTGGATTTACGAGGAAATCGAGAAAAAGCATTTGATTTGTAGAAAAACAATGTTTTGGTATTGCCCTTGCTATGTAGTTCATTACGATGTCTGCTGGAGCATAAACGTCACCTGCGGAAGGAGAATATCCAGGATGTGTATGTTTTTGTCATTATCATCGGGGTGAAGGGAATCAAAGCTGGAATGGATTACTTGATGGGAATGTAGTGAAATTGGGCACAAACCAAGCGCAGGTTTACGGAATAACTGTTCAGTCTATCAGAACATATTCAAAATGGAGGTATCAGCCGTGAACACCGTCACACAAACCAAAAAGAGTTTTCAGCAGGAGTACAAACAGAAACTCTGCACTGCGACTGAAGCAGCAATAATCGTGAAGTCTGGCGATCACCTCTGCTTTCCCCTCGGCGTAGGAGAGCCGACCCTCTTCGTCAAGGCGTTGGCGGCGCGCAAGCGAGAATTGGAAGGGGTTGTCGTCAACCAGCAGCATCACCTCTGTCCCGACTATTTCACCGAGGATTCGGTCCCGCATATCAAGGTAAATGCGTGGTTCACCAGTCACGTTTCCCGCGAAGCTGTGCAGAAAGGGTGGGCAGACTTTGTCCCCAACCACTTCAGCGAGGTCCCCAAACTGATGCGGGATTATTGGCCCGTCGACGTGGCGGGAACCGTGGTTTCCCCCATGGATGAATATGGCTACTTTACCTGCAGTCTGTCCGTGGGCTACACCATGGAAGCAGTAAGGAAAGCAGTGCAGACTGGGGGAAAGGTTGTGGTGCAGGTGAACCCCCAGTGCCCCCGTACCCACGGCAACTGTCATATTCACATCTCCGAAGTTACCCATATCATCGAGTGCGACGAACCCCTCAAGGAGCTGGATATCCCCCCCGTTTCTGCGGTTGAAGAGGCCATCGGCGGCTACATAGCTGAAATGATCGAGGACGGATCAACCCTCCAGATGGGGTGGGGCGGCATTCCCAATGCGGTTTGCACTGCACTGCTCAAGAAGAAGGATTTGGGAATACACACCGAACTGATCTCTAACGGCATTGTAGATCTGATGCTTTCCGGCGCGGTAAACAATTCCCGCAAGAACATCCACCGCGGCAAGACCGTGGGTACCTTTACCCTGGGAACGCGGAAAGTATTCGAGTTCATGAACGAAAACCCCACCATTGAGATGCATCCGGTGGACTACGTCAATGATCCGTGCGTCATAGGCCAAATCGACAATATGGTTGCCATCAATGCCACCATTCAGGTGGATCTGCTTGGGCAGTGCTGTTCCGAATCCTTTGGCCACCTGCAATGGAGCGGCACGGGCGGACAGGCCGACTTTGCCCGCGGTGCCAACAGATCCCGAGGCGGGAAAGCATTCATCTGCACGGCGTCAACTGCCAAGAATGGAACGATATCATGCATCGTTCCGGCCCTGATGCAAGGTTCGTCTGTCACTACCAGCAAGAACGATGTGGATCACGTGGTGACCGAGTTCGGGGTAGCCAAGCTCCGGGGCCAGACCGCCAAGCAACGGGCCATGAACCTGATCAATGTCGCCCATCCCGACTTCCGGGGTGAACTCATGGAGGCAGCCAGGAGAATGAACCGCATCTAGTTTAACGAAATGGCCCGGTACCCCTCAGGACTGGGACCAGCACCGTACGCACGGGAAGCTATTTTCTCCCTGCGTACGGTGCTTTTTTGTCAATCGGCCGGTTAATGTGTCGAGTTGCTTAAAAAATTACACTAAACGCCTACGCATTTTTCACTTTGGGGATGAATATCTGCTCGGGATCGAGGACGTCGTGGATGAAGTGCAGCTCTTCACGGGTGGGGGGGAGGGTTTCGCCGCTGACCCGGGAGATGTCCAGGTGGAAGTGACACATCTCCCTGATTTCCTCAGGCGTCTTGCCGGGGTGGCAGGTGTCCAGGTAGATGCGGCCGGTTTCGTCATCGAAGCGGAAGACGCCGGCAGTGCTGATGACAGCTGAGGGGCCGCCGCGGTAGGCGGCACCGTAGAGCTCCCGGCGATGGACAAAGTCGCCTTCCGGCCACTTTTTCACCCGCCAGCCGGGGCTTGTGATGTAGCTGACGTTGGGGGTAAAGCGGCGCTTTTCGTGGACCATGATGAAGACGGTCCGCTTGGCGAAGGAGTTGATGTCGGGATTGCCTCCGCTGCCGGTGAGGCGCAGTTCGGGGTTCAGGTAGTCGCCGATGCAGGTGGTGTTCACGTTGCCGTATTCATCCACTTCGGCGCCCCCCAGGAAGCCCAGGTCCACGTAGCCCCGCTGGGCGATGCTGAAGGCGTCGTAGAGCCCCGATGAGCGGGAGGCTCCCATTTCGCACCGGGCATCGCCCACCGACGTGGGGATTGCCGGCGGACGGCCGTCCAGGGTCCCGGCCTCGAAGATGAGTTTAAGGTTAGGGGCGTGGGTTCTCTGAGCCAGCATGATCGCCACCATGGGGAGGCCGGTGCCGGCAAAGACGATTTCGTTGTCCTGCACCTCGCGGGACGCCGCGCAGCACAGCAGGTCGGCAAGGCCGTATTCTTCCGGATTCGCGTACTCTCTGCTCATATCATTGCCCCCTCTTCACGCCGGTCGAGTAGTTGAGCGCGGTGTTCGCCTTCAGGGTAAGCATCCGCGGCCAGCCGAGCTTTTCCAGGTAGCTCATGTGGTCGAGCCCCGTGATCCACTCCTTCGTGAAATCGTCAAACCCTTCCTGGGTCCGTGTCCGGCCATAGAAATCCTTGAGGAAGGCGCCGTCCACGTCGTAGCGGCCGAACATGCCGGTGGGGTGGGCGCCGAAGGGGCATTCCAGGATGTAGTCCACCTCGAAACTGGTGATGGTGTTGCGGTCGGCCTCTCGGCGCAGATACTCCTCGGGGACAATCTCCTCGGCCATGACGATGGTGATGTCCGCGGCTCGGGCTGCCTCGGGGTCTGAGTAGTACTGGCCGCTCGTGCGCACCGTCCCTTCTTCCCCCACCTGTTGGACGCACATTATCGCGATGTCCACCTTTGCCGCCGGCACCAGCACCTGTGAGCCCGCGCCGTAGAAGGGGTCTTCGGTGAAGATGTATTTGTGCTTGGGGATTCGCTTCCCGTCCCGTTTGCCGGCGCGGCCGAGCATGTCGTATTCGGGGTTGTGGATGTCGGTACCGAGGGATGTCTGGGTGGCGGCGTAGGGGGCGCCGGATGCGCCGGCGGCGAAGCGGAACATCATCTCTGCGTGGCTGTAGTCCTCGACGATGATTTCCTTGTTCCCCACCTTGCGGGAGAGGTTGGCGCCGTACTTGCCGTAGAGCTCGTGCCCAACCCAGCACGACTCCCAGACATCCACGCATCCGGCCCCCACGAGGAATTCGGTGTGGGGTCCGCCGTTCACCTCGATGAGGTGGAGCCCCCGTTTGTGCTGACGTATCAGCTCGAAGACGATGGCCATGGGACGGCGCCAGATGGTGAATCCGGAGAAGGTGAGACTGGAGCCGTCCTTGATGATCTCGGCGGCCTGCTGCAGGGTTATGCGTTTATCTGCGCCCATACATACCTCCTTATATGGTTGTTCTGTTAGCTAAAATTCTTAAGGATTTCCCGAGAGATAACCAGCCGCTGGATCTCGCTGGTACCTTCGTAGATGGACGTGATCCGTGCATCGCGGGCGTAGCGCTCCACCGGGAAATCCCGGGTGTAGCCGTACCCTCCGAGCATCTGGATTGCCGAGTAGCAGGCCCGGTTGGCTGCCTCGGTGGCGTAGAGCTTCGCCATGGAGGCCTCCTTGGCGAACGACTTCCCCTGGTCCTTGCGGAAGGCCGCGTTCATCAGGAGGAGCCGCGCCGCTTCCAGCTCGGTGTAGGCATCGGCCACCATCCACTGGATCGCCTGGAAGGAGCTGATCTTCTGGCCGAACTGGCTCCGCTCGGTGGCGTAGCGGGTGGCGTAATCCATGGCCGCCAGCCCGACGCCGAGCCCCAGGGAGCCGATGCCGATCCGGCCGCCGGCCAGCTCGCTCACGGCGATCCGGAAACCGTCGTTCAGTTTCCCCATCATGGCGCTCCTGGGGATGCGGCAGTCGGAGAAGATCACCTCGTTGGTGGCCGAAGCGTGCTGCCCCATCTTGTGCTCTTCCTTGCCGATGATGAGGCCGGGCGTTCCGGCCTCCACCAGGAAGCAGCTGATTCCCTTTCCCTTGGGGGCCGCCTTGTCGGTGACCGCCCAGACCACGAAGACCCCGGCATAGGAGGCGCTCGTGATGAAGATCTTGGAGCCGTTCAGCACCCAGGAGTCCCCGTCGTCCACGGCCTGTGTCACCATCCCGGCCGGATCGGAGCCGGCGCAGGTCTCCGTGAGGGCGAAGCTGGCGGCGGCATACTCGCCGGAGCAGATCTTAGGGATGTAGGCCCGCCTCTGCTCCTCGGAGCCCACCGCCTGGATCACCTCGGCGGCCATGTTGTTGACCGACACGGTGACGGCCGTGGAGGCGCAGGCCCGGGCGATCTCGGTCATGGCCAGGCTGAAGGAGATGGCCCCGGCTTCGGCGCCGCCGTATTCCTCCCGCACGTTCAGCCCCATGAAGCCCAGTTCGGCCAGCTTCTTCAGGTTGGCCAGCAGGGGGCCCCGATCGTTTCCCTGGTCCAGCTGCGCCGCGACGGGCTCCAGTTCGGCCCTGGCGAAGTCCCGGGCAGTGTCCTGAATCAGCTTCTGTTCTTCGGTCAGTTCGAGATGCATCGGTACCTCCCTTACGTCCTCTATCCAATTGCGTCGCTACGCGTGGTCTCATTGTTCTGGTTCAGGTTTGGGAAAATTCCGGGGCAGGCCCGTCGGCCTGCCCCTGCCGATGGCGGCGAACAGGAGTAACAACGATGGCACTATGGAGGGGCAGACCCATGAGGCTCCCCAAAACCAGCGCGTGAAGGCGGATGCACCCTTACGTCAGTTTGGCCGTCAGGGCCGGTACGAACTGCATTACGTCGGCCACCACCAGGACGTCGGCCATCTCGCCGATGGGGGCGTCCTTGTCCTTGTTGATGGCGACGACGAAGTCTGATTTTTTCATGCCGGCCAGGTGCTGGATAGCTCCCGAGATGCCGCAGGCCACGTAGAGCTTGGGGCTGACGCTTTGGCCCGTGGTCCCCACCTGGTGGCTGTGCTCCACCCAGCCGGCATCCACCACCGGCCGGCTCGCCCCCAGCTCGCCCCCCAGGGCCTTGGCCAGGGCCGCGATGGTCGGGATATTGTCCTTCTTCCCCACCCCCCGGCCGGCGCTGACGATCACCTCGGCCCGGGTCAGGTCCACATCCTTCTTGTCGGCCGGCTCGTAGCCGACAAATTCCACCGACGTCGCCCCGTCGGCCACGTCGATCCGTTCCACCTTTGGCGTCCCCTGGGGAGTGCCCGTGAAACCGAAGGCGCCGGCCTGGATGGTGAGGACCGCCTTGCCGCTCCTGGGCGCTACGGTGCGGCGCATCTTGGCGTTGCAGCAGCCCACCTCGTAGCCGCCGTCCGCGATGCCGACGATCTCCGACACCTGGCCGGCCCTGAGGGCCGCGGCCACCCGGGGCGCCAGGTCCCAGCCGTAGGAGGAGTGGACGAAGACGACGCAGTCGGCGTTTTCCCGTTGGGCCGCATCGAGGACGAGCTTCTTGTGCACGTCGGGGTTGTATTCTCCGTGCTTTGCCGCGTCGGCCAAGTAGACCGTGGCGCTGCAGGCGGGAAGGGCGCTGTCGCTCCCGATGAGGAGCATTGCCTTCTCGGCGCCAAGCCGGTCGGCAAAGGCGAGGAGTTCGTAGGTTGAATCGAGAAGCGTTCCTTCCCGGTATTCGCAGACAAGCAGTGCTTTCATAGGTTTTCTCCTCTCACCGGAGCACGGTTGTTTTTTCTTTCAGGATCCCGTAGAGCTGCTCCACGAGATTCCCCACATCCCCTTCCAGCACAATGCCGCCTCCCTTCCGGGCCGGGGGGTAGAACCGCGCCGTGGCCGCAACGGCCTCTTCCTTCAGCAGGTCGGCCACCGGGATGGCGAGGATTTCCTTCTTCTTGGCCTTCATGATGTTGGGAAGCGTCGGGTAGCGGGGGATATTGAGGCCCAGCTGGCAGGTGACCACGGCCGGGAGCTTCAGCTTCGCGACCCCCTTGATGCCCCCCTCCAGCTCGCGCCTGGCGGTCACCACGCCGTCGGCGAACGCGAACCCCACCAGGGTCGTGGCGCAGGCGTAGCCGAGGAGTTCCGCCACCAGTACCCCCACCTGGGCCGAGCCCCGGTCTTGGGACTGCATGCCGGTGAAGATGAGGTCGAATCCCTCGCCCCGGGCGAACTGGGTGATAACCGAGGCGATCTGCCACGGGTCCTTCCCCTGGGGAGCTGGGTCCTGGATGTGGACACCCCGGTCGCACCCCATGGCGAGGGCCTTCTTGATCGCTTCGTTCACCCGGTCGGGGCCGATGGAGAGGACCGTCACCTCCGGTTCATTCCCCAGCTGCTCCTTGAGCTGAACGGCCTGCTCCACGGCGTATTCGTCGTACTCGTTCATCCGGAAGGCCAGGTCGGCCTCCTCGAACCAGGTGCCGCTGCCGTCGGGCTTGAAGCGGGATTCCATGTCGGGAACCTGTTTGACGCAGACGAGAATTTTCATGGGAACCTCCGATTTTGTAGGGGCGCCGCTTGCCGCGCCCTTGGGCGCAGCAAGCAGCGCCCCTACGTTACGATTCTCTCCGCTACGATTTCCGCCAGATCTCTTACCTTAATGCTCTCCTCGAACCCGCCGGTCTTGATGCCGTCCTCGAACATGGTGAGGCAGAAGGGGCAGTTTGACACCAGGAGCGGCGCGCCGGTCTCTCCGGCCATCCGTACCCGGGCCTCGCTGATCTTCGTGCCGAGCTTTTCCTCGGCCAGGATCCGCCCGCCGCCGGCGCCGCAGCAGAAGCTGTCGCAGCCGGAGCGGTCCATTTCCCGAAGGTCACCGCCGGCGGCGGCCAGGACGGCCCGGGGCTCGGTGAAGATGTCCTTGTAGCGGCCCAGATAGCAGGAGTCGTGGTAGGTGAAGGGGAAGCGTTTCTGTTCGGGAGCAAGTGCGAGGCGACCGCTTTCCATGAGGCTGTGGATGAAGGTGGCGTAGTGCTCGGTCTCCAGTTCAAAGCCCAGGTCCCGGTAGTCGCGGGAGAGGGTGTTGAAGCAGTGGGGGCAGGTGGTGACCACCTTTTTTGCCCCGCTGGCCTTCATGGTCTCGATGTTTTCCTGGGCCACCATCTGGTAGAGGTACTCGTTGCCGAGCTTTCTCACCGGCTCGCCGCAGCACTTCTCGTCCTTGCCGAGGATGCCGACCGTGATACCGGCTGCGGCGCAGATCTTCACGAAGCTGCGGGCCACGTCGCGGTTCCGCTTGTCGAAGGAGGCGTAGCAGCCGGCAAAGTAGAGGATGTCCGCCTCTTCGCCGTCTGAAACCCGGGCCACGGGGAGCCCCTCGGCCCAGTCGCCCCGGCTGGCGTAGGCCAGGCCGAAGGGGTTGCCGTTCACTTCCACGTTGCTGACGGCGGTGCGGACCTCGTCCCCCGGGAATTCACCCTCCATGAGGGAGAGACTGCGCCGCATTTCCAGAATCTTGTTCACGTGTTCGATCTCGGCCGGGCAGATATCCTGGCAGGCCCGGCAGGTGGTGCAGCTCCAGAGGGCATCGGCGGTGACGGTCTCCACCAGTGATGAATCGGGAGCGGTCCAGGCCACTTCCCCCACCTGCTTCACCACCTTCATGGGGGAGAGGGGCTTGTCGGTGGCAGAGGCCGGGCACCGGTCCTGGCACCGTTTGCAGCTTGTGCAGGCGTCGGCGTCGAAGATGTCCTTCCAGGTGAGGTCGGTGACCTTGGTGGCGCCGAACTGCTCCTGGCTTTCGTCCTCCATGTTGAGGGTGCCGATTGTTCCCTTTTCCTCCAGGGGGGCGAAGAACGAGTTGATGCTGGTCGTCAGGATGTGGCGCAGCTTTGTGTAGGGGAGGGCGGCAATGAACCCGAGCACGAGGGTGAAATGGACCCACCAGAGCACCGTGTGCACGGTGCGGATGGAATCGTCGGTGTAGGCCGTGAACATCTGGGCGAAGACGTACCCCACGGGGGAGAAGCGGGCCAGGTCGGGGTTCTGATGAAGCTCCGTGGCGGCCATCCGCGCCCCCTCGACACAGAAGCCGGTCAGGAGGATGGCGAAGAGGAGCTGGTGGATGATCCGGTCGTCGTTGACGGTCTCAAGGCCGTCGGGCTTCACCACGAAGCGGCGGATGGAGAGGCCGGCCAGCATCAGGATAGTGCCGAGGCCGGCCAGGTCCAGAACCAGGGAGAAGGCCTTGTAGAACTCCCCCTTGAGGATGTTCACGTTCATCAGGGGGGTGAAGAAATCGGCCTGGAGCATCACCAGGAGCGTTCCGGCGAAGAGGGTGAGGAACCCCCAGAAGAAGAGGGCGTGGGGAATGCCCCCGTCCTTCACCCGGGCGACCTTGTCCTGACTCAGCACCACGGAGACGAGGCGCTTGACCCGCTCGTCGTAGCGGTCGAACCGGTTGAGAGGCTTTCCCTGCCGCCAGACCGGAAGGCGTTTCCAGAATCCCCAGGCCAGGATGCCGAAGGCGGCAAAGGTGAGGAGGTACATGGGGATGACGACCCCGTGGCCGATGTTCCAGTAGATTTCGCGGGTTGCTTCCATGTCACGATTCCTTGTAGGGGCGGCCCCATGTGGCCGCCCTTGGTCAGGGCAACCACACGGGGTTGCCCCTACAGGCACAATCCGAACCTACGCCAACAGCAACTTCGAAATAACCACCCGCTGCACCTCGTTGGTTCCCTCGTAGATCTCGGTGATCTTGGCGTCGCGAAACATCCGCTCAACCTCGTAATCGCAGATGAAGCCGTAGCCTCCGTGGATCTGGATCGCCTCTTTGGTGACGTAGGTGGCGGCCTCCGAGGCGAGCATCTTGCACATGGCCGACTCCATGGTGTAGCTCTTCTTGGCATCTTTCAGGCAGGCGGCCTTGTAGGTCATGAGCTTGCTGGTCTCAATGCGGGCCCACATATCGGCCAGCTTGAACTGGATCGCCTGGAGGTCGCAGATGGGGGCGCCGAACTGTTTGCGCTCCTTTGAGTAGGCCAGGGCCCGCTCGAAGGCCCCCTCCGCGATCCCCAGGGCCTGGGAGGCGATGCCGATGCGGCCGCCGTTGAGGGTATCCATGGCGATCTTGAAACCTTGTCCTTCCTGGCCCAGCAGGTTTTCCGCCGGAATCCGTACGTCGTCCAGGGCGAAGGCGGTGGTGTAGCTGCCGCGGATTCCCAGTTTCTTCTCGTTCTTGAGGATGGAGACGCCGGGGCTCTTCAGGTCGATGATGAAGGCCGAGACCCCCTTGTGTTTCAGACTCTTGTCGTGGGTGGCGAAAACGACGCCGGTTCCCAGGTAGCCGCCGTTGGTGATGAAGATCTTCGAGCCGTTGATGACGTATTCGTCCCCCTCGCGGCGATAGGTGGTGGAGAGGGCGCCGGCGTCAGAGCCCGCGTCGGGCTCGGTCAGGAGGAAGCAGCCGATGGTCTCGCCGCTGTTCAGGGCCGGCAGCCACTTCTTCTTCTGCTCCTCGGTGCCGAAGGTGTAGATGGGGCCGCAGGCAAGGGAGGTGTGGGCCGAAATAAGGACGCCGCTGGAGCCGCAGGCCTTGGAGACCTCCTCCACCACGATGGCGTAGGAGAGCATGTCGAGGCCGGCCCCGCCGTACTCCTCGGGGAGATAGCTCCCCATGAACCCCATCTCGCTCATCTTCCGCACCAGTTCGTCGGGGATCGCATGCTCCTCGTCGATCTGAACGGCGAGGGGCTTGATCTCCTTCTCCACGAAATCCCGCACGGCGTCCTGCAATACCTTATGGTCCTGGCTCAGCTCGAAGTTCATGGTTGCCTCCGTTATTGGGTCATGTAGGGGCGCTGCTTGCTGCGCCCGTTTTGAACGCCGTAAATGAGGGCGCAGCAAGCAGCGCCCCTACATTATCTCCCCTTAAACACCGCTTTCCGCTTCTCCACAAACGCCCCCATCCCTTCCTTCTGGTCAACCGTGGAGAACAGGACCCCGAAGAGGGAGGCCTCGTAGCGGAAGCCGTCTTCCTTACCCATGTTGAGGCCGTTGGCGATGGCGTTCTTGGCGTAGGTGACCCCCAGGGGGCCGACGCCGGCAATGGCGGCCGCGGTCTCCCGCGCCTTTGCCAGAAGCTCCTCCGGAGCGAAAATCTCGTTGACGATCCCCCAGGCCTGTGCCTTGTCGGCCGTGATCATCCAGCCGGTGAAGATCAGCTCGTTGGCCCGGTTCTTACCGATGAGCCGCGCCAGGTTCTGGGTGCCGCCGAAGCCGGGGATGATGCCGAGGGTCACCTCGGGAAAGCCGAGCTTCGCCTTCTCCGAGGCGTAGATGAAGTCGCACCCCAGGGCCAGTTCCAGCCCGCCCCCCAAGGCGAAGCCGTTCACGGCGGCGATGACCGGGGTCTTCATCTTTTCCATGGCCATCATGCAGTGCTGACCCTTCAGGGCGAACTGGTGACCCTCGAAGGAGGACATGGCCGCCATCTCCTTGATGTCGGCCCCGGCCACGAAGGCCTTCTCGCCGGCGCCGGTGAGGACCACCACCCGGACCGCGGGATCGTATTCCAGCTGATAGAAGGCTGAGGCCAGCTCCGTCAGCACCTCGCTGTTCAGGGCGTTGAGAGCCTGGGGGCGGTTGACGGTGAGGGTGGCGACGCCGTCGGCGGTTTCGATGAGCAGGTTCTTGAATTCCATGGATGGTCTCCTGTAGGGGCGGGGTTCCCCCGCCTAGGGCGCGGCAACCGCGCCCCTACATTAGTACGTGTAGAAACCGCGTCCTGACTTCCGCCCCAGGTACCCCGCATTCACCATCTTCACCAGGAGCGGGCAGGGGCGGTACTTGGGATCCTTGAAGCCGTCGTACAGGACATTCATGATCGCCAGGCAGGTGTCGAGGCCGATGAAGTCTGCCAGAGTCAGGGGCCCCATGGGCTGGTTGGTGCCGAGCTTCATCCCCTTGTCGATGTCCTCGGCGGTGGCGATTCCCTCGTAGAGGGCGAAGACCGCCTCGTTGATCATCGGCATGAGAATGCGGTTGACGATGAAGCCGGGGTAGTCCTGGGAAACCGCCATCTCCTTGTCGAGCTTTGCCACCAGTTCGGCGGTGAGGCGGAAGGTGGCGTCGCTGGTGGCGTGGCCCCGGATGACCTCCACCAGCTTCATCACCGGCACCGGGTTCATGAAGTGCATGCCGATGACCTTGTCCGGGCGTCGGGTGACGGCGGCGATTTTGGTGATGGGGATGGAGGAGGTGTTCGAGGCCAGGATGGCGCCCGGTTGGACGATTTCGTCCAGCTTGCGGAAGATGTCCAGCTTGAGGGGCTCGTGCTCCGTGACCGCCTCCACGCAGAAGTCGCAGCCGGCGAGATCGGTCATGTTCTTCGTGGTCAGGATCCTGTCGATGGTCTCGCCCACCAGGGCTTCGGGGATGACCCCCTTCTTGGCCTGGCGCTCCAGGTTCTGCCTGATGGTTGACACCGCCTTTTCGAGCTGAAGTTCGGCAATGTCGAAGAGCACCACGTCATAGCCGAACTGGGCAAACACGTGGGCGATGCCGTTTCCCATCTGACCTGCGCCAAGAACACCTACTTTTGTGATCATAAGCTGCCTCCATTTCAGAAACTGAATAACACTGAGCAACGGAGCAACGGAGAAAATCGGGAAGCTAAGAAAAAGAGTTTATTGTCTTTCTCCGTTGCTCCGTTGCTCCGTGTTTCAAATTGTTTTCAAACCCTTTCGAAGATGACCGCCACCGCCTCGCCGCCGCCGATGCAGAGGGTGGCGAGGCCATAGCGCTTCTGCCGCCGATGGAGCTCCCGGATGACCGTGGCCGCCAGTCGTGCCCCGCTGGCGCCGATGGGGTGGCCGATGGCGCAGGCGCCGCCGTTGACGTTGACCTTGTCCAGGGGGAGGCCGAGACCCTTGATGGCCAGGAGGGCCACGGAGGCGAAGGCCTCGTTGATCTCGAAGAGGTCGATATCGGAAACGGTCAGCCCGGCCTTGGCGCAGACCTTCTCGATGGCGCCGATGGGGGCCTCGGGGAAGTTGTCGGGATGGCGGCTTTCGGTGGCCGAGGCGACAATCCTGGCCTTGGGTGTGAGGTTATGCTTCTTCAGGCCGTTGGCATCGGTCAAGAGGGCCAGGGCCGCGCCGTCGTTGATTGTGGAGGCGTTGCCGGCGGTGATGGTGCCGTCCTTCTTGAAAACGGCCCGCAGCGACGCCAGTTTGCTCGGGTCACCCTTGAAGGGCTCCTCGTCCGTGGAGAGGGTTTCGTCACCCTTTTTACCCTTCTTCACCACCGGCACGATCTCGTCGGCGAACACTCCGCCGTTCACCGCCGCCTGGGCCAGTTCGTAAGAGCGCCGGGCGAATTCGTCCTGCTCCTCGCGGGTCAGACTGCCCCGCTCCGCGCTCGCCTCGCCGATTTCTCCCATGTGGCGGCCCGTGTAGGGGTCCTGGAGACCGTCGTAAATCATCAGGTCCAGCAGTTCGCCGTGCCCCATGCGGTAGCCGGCCCGGGCCTTTTTGAGGATGTAGGGGGCAAGGGACATGTTCTCCATCCCTCCGGCGATTACGATTTGGGACTCGCCGAGGCGGATGCTGTCGGCGCCGAGCATGATCGCCTTCAGGCCGCTGCCGCATACTTTGTTGATGGTCAGGGCGTGGGATGAGTCGGGTATTCCCGCCCCTCGCATGGCCTGCCGGGCCGGGGCCTGACCACAGCCGCCGGAGAGGACCTGGCCGACGATGACTTCATCCACCGTTTCGGGGGAGAGCCCGGACTTGGCCAGCAGCTCCTTCATGACCGTTGCGGCCAGTCTGGGCGCATCCACGTCGGACAGCATGCCGGAAAAAGAGCCAAACGGTGTTCTCAGGGCATCAACCACGAATATTTCTTTCATCGAAGCCTCCCGATAGTTTGAGTCACTGTTGTAAATTATATAGCGGAACTTTACGTGCATGTCAAGCAATTGTAGAACACGTTTATAAACCAAGATAATAATGTTGTGCGTGTCCATAACTATATACACAATTCAATGATGTTAGGGCAGCGCACGTGGTGCGGGCTCTTGCTGATAAACTGTTTGTATGATGGGAAAGCTTACGTCAAGGTAAAATATTACGGAGGGATGGTGTTGACGGCGTTTGTGGGTGCGGGGATGCCGTTCCCGCGTCTTTCATGTCAGATGTACCGGATGCGGACATCCTTGAGATGCGTCTCCTCAAGAACTTTTGAGATGCGCTTGATAATGGAGCGGCGGATTTCCAGGTCGACCGGGTGGGTCGGATCCTGATGCGCTTCGTTGATCCTGGTGCCGACCACGAAGTCGATGGTGTCGCTCTTCCTCAGCAGGTCGAGAAGGTGCGCGGCAGCGTCGCTTCTGGCTGGCGGCAGCTGCTGTTCGAGCAGGTGGGCGACCCTCGTGAGGGTGAGAATCCCCTCGGTCACCAGGTCAACCCCGTCCATGCGCGCGGAGGGGGGGACCTCCATGGCGCAGGTTTCGAGGTCGGTGGTGATTTCCCGGCCCAGCTCCCGGGCGACGATCTCTGCCGTTGTCCCTCCGCAAATGGCCTTGCGGCCGTTAAAGGAATCGAGGATGTGCGCGAACTCGCCGTCGCGCTCCCTGGCAAAGGGGGGGCCCGAAAGCACCAGCAGGGGACGTGGTCTGCGAAAGGAGAAGACTGCGGCGGTCATGTCGTCCTGGGCTCGCCCCCCGGGCTCCTGGCGAAGCGCCTCGTTGAGAATCCGCTGCGCCAGGGAGCCGGCCGACAGGGAAGGGTTACGCTGCACCTGATCCGCAATGAACCTCTGGCACCCGTCCCGGCGCCAGCCGCCTTTCAGGGGCTCCGTCCCGAGGCCTGCCTGGGTGATTCCGTCGGTGAGGATCACGAGGCGGTCCCCGGGACAGGCCTCCAGTGTGGAGATGCGCATGACCCGGTCCTGCCGGCTCCGTGAAGCAATGGTCCTGGACTCCACCTCCGCCGCCTCCCCGTTGCGGATCAGGACAAACGGAGGATTGTCCATCTCGATGATGCGGATTCCGGTCTTTTGCCGGTTGTCGACAATGGTGAAGGTCGCGTACCCGATCCTGCGCACCTGGCAGGTCGGAAGCGCATCCATGATGGTTTCCGCCGACCGGATGATCTCGCAGTCGCTGGCAACCAGCCGCAGGGCCATGGACGCGGTCATGGTCGAGAGGATGCTTGCCTTCACCCCCTTTCCCAGGCCATCGGAGAGTACCGATAGTATGCGCCCCTGTTCCGGGATTTTCTGCGACCTGAAGGTGTCCCCGCACAGGGACTCCCCATGCATCCGGCGTTGCCGGCATTCGATTTCGACAACCAGCTCCGCTGTCATGGCTTCCCTGACGCTGGGGACCCTGGTTCTGCCTCCCCGCCGTGCGTGCGCCCATCCCCGATGTGGCCGTCGACAAGGGACCGCAGGAGGATTTCCGTGTCCGCCATGTTTTCGCCGAGACGGCAGGCGACCTCCTGGACCATATCCAGGTTCTTCCGGATGACTTCCTGGGCGAGCTGGGCGATCTGGACCCGCGGCATCTCGGAGCTGGTGACGTCCAGCACGAAGCCGCCGATGAGCCGATGGGGCTCGATGGAAAAGATGGCGACAGAGAATATGCGCCCCGCCAGGCGCAGTGTTTCCCGATGGATGTCCTGGCCGGTGTCCAGCACCGTCTGGAAAGATCCGGCAAAGGGAACCAGGCGTTCGAGCCTCGCCCCCGCCAGGCCCGGCCATGCCTGGTAAACGGACAGGGTGTCTTCGTCGAACATCCGGGCGAGGGTCTCATTGCACTCCATCACCGTCAGGTCGGCATCAACGATCACCACCCCGGCCGGCATGCACCGCAGCAGCGCATCAATTTTCTTCCCGGTCTGGGTACGGAGCCAGATCGGGCACATGGACGGCTCCGCACGCCCTTCGTGGAGAGCCCGGGCCAGATCCCGGCAGGTTTCGTAGCCGCAGCCGCCGCAGTTCAGCTCATCCTCCGCCAGTTCGATCCCGATCCGCCGCAAGGCGGCACGCTGATGTCCTTCTTCGTACTGCGGCACCGCAAGAGGGGCTTCCGGGCCGTATTCTCCTATCTCCAGCGGCACCGTGCCCATGGCGGTGACAGGGGAGGGGGTGGCGCGCCCCAGCACTTTCAGCCGTTCGAGGAGCCAGGGCTTCCGCGAGCTCCGGCAGGGACCGTTCACACACCCCCCCGGGCAGGCCAGGAGTTCCAGCATTACCGGTGCCGTCAGTTCCTCGCTCCTAAGACCGGAGAGGATTCGGATTATCTCGGCTATGCCGGCAGCGGTCAGAAAGCGAACACCATCTACCGTGCCGCGCGAGCGGATGGCATTGCTCATTTCCCCTTCCAGTGCGAAAAGGGCTCCTCCAGGGGCCGCTTCGGGGATAAAGCGGTCTTGGGGCCCTGGAACATGTTGTGCGGGATCGAGGTCGCACTCCTCCAGCCAGCGCCGCAGATCCTTGAACGTCAAGGCCAGGTCCAGGAGTTCGGGATGCAGGTCCGCTTCCCGCTTCGTGGCCACGCAGGGGCCGATGAAGACGATGCCGACCGCCTCGCCCCATGCCTGTCGCAGCATCCTGCAGTGGGCCAGAACCGGGGAGAGAAGGGGCACGATGTCATCCGCCAGGGTCGGCAGATACTTCCGCACGTACGCCACGGCGGCAGGGCAGGCGGAAGAGAGGGTCAGGCTGGAGGTGCCGCGGCCCAATCGGTCCGCAACCCGCGCCGAAACCTCCTGGGCGCCGAGCGCGGTTTCACTCACCCCGGCAAATCCGAGGGACCTGATTGCCGAAATCAGGTTTGCCGCGTCGACCCCTGCAAATTCACTGACATAGGAAGGCGCCAGGGAGACATAAACTCTCTCCTTGTGCTGCAAGAGGTTCCTGGCCCGCCCCAGGTCGTCGCGGACCCGCGTGGCCATGGCCGGGCAGAGGTTAACGCAATGGCCGCAGGCGACACAGAGCTCAGGGATGACAGCAGCCCGCCCCCCCCTGAAGCCGATCGCCTTGACCGGACAGTGGCGAAGGCACGTGCGGCATCCCCTGCATTCTCTCTCTTCCGTATAAACCGGGTAATGATGCTCCATGCGCCCCTTCCTTGCGGTTTCCCAGGTACTGATTCAGCAGGTCGATCAGCATCCCCCGGTCAACCCCGACGAAGAGCCGGTCGTCGATCCGGATGGCCGGCCCTTTGGTGCACTGCCCTTCGCAGCGGCATCCCGCCACGTTGACCCGCGCTGCCATTCCCCGGCGGTCGAGATAGGCGTTGAGCACCGCAAGGTTTTCGCGGTTGCCGCGGCTGAAGCAGGAACTTCCCATGCAGATGGTTATGGTTGCTTTCATGATGGACCTCCTCAGGCTGCCGCGTGCCGACTATGCTGGCGGCAGGCCTCCAGGGCATCCGGAAACGGTCCGAGCGCCCGCGGCAGTATCCCCAGGGAGAACGCGATCGTCAGCCCGTAGTTGCTGATCGGCACTCCGGCCTGCTGGCAGCGGACGATGCGCGAGAGCACTTCCCGCCGGTTCCCCATGCAGGCGCCGCACTGCACCACGAGCCGGTACGGGCTCAGGTCGTCGGGGAAATCGTGTCCCTGGACGTGGGTGAACTCCAGCCGGCCCCCCACATAATCCCGGAGCCAGCGGGGGATTTTCTCCCGGCCGATGTCCTCCTCGATCGGGTGGTGGGTACAGGACTCGCAGATCAAGACGTGATCCCCGGGCTGGAGCCGGTCGATTGCCATGGTCCCCCGGACCAGTTGGTTCAGATCTCCCTTGGTGCGGGCGAAGAGAATGGAAAAGGAGGTGAGCGGCACGCTGTCCGGGGTCTCGGCGGCCACCTCTAGGAAGGCTTGGGAATCGGTGACGACCAGCGCCGGCGGGCTCTTGAGGCGGGCGAGGGCATCGCGCAGCTCCCGCTCCTTGACCACCATGCAGTAGGCGTCGCTGTCAAGGATGTCGCGGATCGTCTGCACCTGGGGAAGGATGAGCCGCCCCTTGGGGGCCTCCTTGTCGATGGGTACCACCAGAACCACCAGTTCGCCGGGAGGGACCAGATCGCCGACGATGGGCGGGGCCTTGATGAACTCATCGGGAACCGCCCGGACAAGGGCCTCGCGAAGATCGGCGAGCCCCTCTCCCCCCGTGGCCCAGGTGCAGACCCACGGAAGCTTCAACCCCTTGAGCCGGTCGAGAAGAGCGGCTTCGGGACGGGCCGCATCGCTTTTGTTGAACACCACGATGACGGGTACCTTGCGGCTGCGCAGCTCTTCGAGGATGGTCTCCTCGAACGCCCCCCACTCGCCGGCGGCAGTGACGATGAGGCCGATGTCGGTGCGGTCGAACACCTGCCGGGTGCGCCGGATCCGCATCTCGCCCAGGGCGCCGACGTCGTCGATGCCGGCCGTGTCGATGAAGAGGACCGGCCCGATGGGCTGCAACTCCATGGCCTTGTCGACCGGGTCGGTGGTGGTGCCGGCAACATCGGAGACGATGGAGACGGCCTGGCGGGTCAGGGCGTTGAGGAGCGACGACTTGCCGACGTTGCGGCGGCCGAACAGGCCTATATGTAAACGAAATCCTTTGGGTGCAGTCTGCATTGGATGTTCCTTTCTTCGTTCTTCCCTAAAAATAGCTGTCCCGGCTCTTCTTCTCCCGAATGTCGGCAAGCCGGCCGCATATGGCTTTCTTGAAATCACTATCCTCCAGCTTCCCCAGTTCCTGGGCCACGAGCGCTTCACCCACTGTGCGCGTCCCGGGCGAGGCGTAGTCCTCCAGATATTCCTGCAGGGTCAGCAGGGCGTTGGGGGTGCAGAACTCCTTGATGAATCCGGGGATGCTGAATTCCATGAAATGCTCGCCAGTGCGGCCGCTGCGGTAGCAGGAGGTGCAGAAGCTGGGGAGATAACCGTCCTCCATCAGTTCGGCCATGACTTCGTCAAGGGAGCGTATGTCCCCCAGGCAGAACTGTTCCCGCTCCATGACCTGGGCATCCCCGACCTCGGTGTAGCCCCCCAGCTCGATGCGGCTGCCGGCGTCGATCTGGGACACCCCGAAAGCCATCAGCGCCCGGCGTACTTCCGGGTTTTCCCGGGCCGTCAGGATGAGCCCGGCATAGGGGACAGCCAGGCGCAGGATCGCGATGATCCTCTTGAAGTCGAAATCATCGACCAGGTGCCGCGGGTCCACTTCCACTCCGTGGGCCGGCCGCAGTCGGGGAAAGCTTATGGTGTGGGGCCCCACCCCGTAGTGGTGCTGAAGATGGAGGGCATGGCTCACCAGCCCCAGCACCTCGAAGCGCCAGTCGTAGAGCCCGAAGAGGACGCCGAGCCCCACATCGTCGAGGCCGGCCTCAAAGGCCCGGCTCAGACCGTGGAGGCGGTAGAGATAGTCCCCCTTGCGCGTGTTGGCGGGATGAACCTGGGCATAGGTGCGGTGATGGTAGGTTTCCTGGAAGATCTGGTAGGTGCCGATTCCCGCCTCTTTGATGGTGGCGTATTCCCCGTGGTCAAGGGGAGCGGCGTTGATGTTGACCCGCCTGATCTCGCCGTGGCCGGACCTGGTCGCGTACACGGCGCGGACGGTGTCGGCGATGAAGTCGGGGCTGTAACGACGGTCTTCGCCGAACACTAGGATGAGCCGCTTGTGCCCCTTGTTTTCCAGGGCGACAACCTGCTCGCGGACCTCGTGGGGCGTCAGGGTGCGGCGCTGCATCTCTTTATTGGAGCGCTTGAACGAACAGTAGGAGCAGTCGTTGACGCAGTTGTTGCCGATGTAGAGGGGGGCGAACAGGACGATCCGGTTGCCGTACACCTGCTGCTTGAGCTGGCGGGCGGCCGCGAAGATCTCCTCGACCAGTTCCGGCTGTTCGGTCATGACCAGGGCGGCGGTTTCTTCAACGGTCAGCGGCTCCTTGGCCAGGCTCTTGGCGATGATTTCCCGGATGCGGACGGCATCGGGACGCTGTCTGAGGAGCATCCCCAGCAGATGGTCGTCATTTATGAAATCGTAGTCCTTTGAAGATAGTTTCTTTGCTGTCATTCCACGCATGGTTGCACCTCGTTTATTCGGGTTGGACGGTCCTGCTCCGATTCGGCGAATCTCCCCGGCCGCTGCCGACGGATCTCCCGATGGAGCGGATCCGCCCGGTCATGCAGCCCCGGCATTGGTCGGCGGTTTCGTCGATGCAGGCCTTTGCCGGATAGATCTCGTACATGGCACGATACTCTTGGGGGGTCAGGTTCGGCATGACGACGTTTCCGCCGCGCATCAGCCCGAGCTCCCTCCCCTGGGCCAGGTTCAGGGTGGCCAGGGCAGAGGTGGCGGGAATGTTCGCCCGGGGAGAGACCAGCCGGGCCAGGGCCATGACCCGGTACGTCATGGCCTCGCTGTTGGGAACCTGCTCCCCGGCCAGGGGGGCGTGCGTGCCCCCCATCCGCCCGAGGGGGGTAGCAGGGTGGGGGATGAAGGGGCCGACGCCGATCATGTCGAGATCGAGGATCTGGAAGATCTCGATATCCCAGGCCAGGTCGTCATAGGTTTGGCCGGGGATGCCGATCATGATGCCGCTGCCGATCTCATAGCCGAGCTCCTTCAAGGTGTGGAAGAGGGCGAACCGGTCGGAGCGCCTCCCCGCCAGGGGGGGGTGGATGGCGTCGTAGAGGGCCCGGTTGGAGGTTTCGAAACGGAGAAGGTAGCGGTCCGCCCCTGCCTCCCGCCAGGCCGCGAACTCATCCTCACTGCGCTCACCCAGGCTCAGGGTGACGGCCAGGGGGGTCTCCCCCTTGATGCGCCGGATCAGCTCCGCCATCCAGTCGCGCTCGATGCCGTAGTCCTCGCCCGCCTGCAGAACCACCGTGCCGTAGCCGAAGGCCACGGCCTGACGGGCGCAGTTCATGATCTCCTCTTCAGCCATCCGGTAGCGCGCGACCCCGGTGTTTTCCACCCGAAGCCCGCAGTAGCGGCAGCTTCTCACGCAGAAGTTGGATATCTCCATCAGGCCCCGCAGATGCACCTCATCGCCCACGTTACGGCGGCGCACCTCGTCGGCCCGGAGCCACAACTCCTCAAGCCTCGCTTCATCTGCGGTTTTCAGCCACTGGCAGATCTCATCCCTTGTCATGGTTTTTCCTCCATGTCCTACAGCCCCGGCCTCACCTGATAGTGGGTATGGAGCAGTTCATGGGCCTTCTCGCCCAGGGGCTTGCCGAGAAATGTACGGTACAGCTCCTGAACATGGGGATTCTCGTGGGACTTGCGCAACGGCTTGCCGCGGTCATCGCGGTATAGGGCCTCTGTCCTCTTTTCCAGGAGCTCCTCGCAGCCATGGTGATAGGGTTGTCCACCGCCGCCGACGCAGCCGCCGGGACAGGACATGACCTCGATGGCGTGGAACTCCTCCTCGCCGGAACGGATTCTTTCCATGAGTTTTCGGGCGTTGCCGAGCTTATGGACGATTCCCAGCTTCAGGGCCAGATCGCCGACCTGGACCGTGGCGCGCCTGACCCCTTCGTCGCCGCGCAGCTCCTGGAAGTCGATCGTGGAAAGTTCGTGGCCTGTCGCCACTTCGTAGGCGGTCCTTACCGCTGCCTCGAGCACCCCGCCGGTGGCCCCGAAGATGGTGGCGGCGCCGGTGGATTCCCCCA
Organism: Geobacter sp.; assembly: GCF_030834625.1. Classification (NCBI taxonomy): domain Bacteria; kingdom Pseudomonadati; phylum Thermodesulfobacteriota; class Desulfuromonadia; order Geobacterales; family Geobacteraceae; genus Geobacter; species Geobacter sp. The sequence goes on along the minus strand of NZ_JAUQXO010000010.1, from coordinate 118,761 downwards.
GTGGTTGATCGAAGTCTTCGTCGGGAAGGGAGGCGAAGTCGATGTTGGCCCCCTGTATCATTCGCGCCAGTTCCCGGGTGGAGAGGACGTAATCCACGTCGGGGTTGCCTCCGACGGTGAACTCGGGACGTGCCGCCTCGAACTTCTTGGCCAGGCACGGCATGATGGAGACAACCACCATCTTCTCCCGGGGGATGCCGATGGTGTCGGCAAAGTAGCTCTTGGCGACGGATCCGAACATCTGCTGGGGGGACTTGGCCGTGGAGGGGAGATCGAGCAGGTCGGGGAACTGGTGCTCGAAGAACTTGACCCAGGCCGGGCAGCAGGAGGTCAGAATCGGCAGCTTGGCCGTTTCATCCCCCGCCAGGTGCCTGTTCAGGCGATCGAGCAGTTCGGATCCCTCTTCCATGATGGTGAGGTCGGCGGCGAAATTGGTGTCGAAGACATGGTCGAAGCCCAGTTCTCGGAGAGCCGAGACCATCTTCCCCGTCACCAGGGTGCCCGGTTCGATTCCGAGGGATTCGCCGAGGGCAGCCCTTACGGCCGGCGCAGTCTGAACCACCACCACCTTTTCACGATCGGCCAGGGCACCGATGACCTCCGCGGTCTGGTCATTCTCCATCAGCGCCCCCACCGGGCAGACCGCGACACACTGGCCGCAGTTGGTGCAGACGGTTTCGTCGAGGGGCAGGTCATAGGGCGGGGCGACCACGGAACCGAAGCCCCGGTTGACCCCCGCCAGAACCCCGCATTCCTGCACCACGTTGCACATGGTGTCGCAGCGCCTGCACATGACGCACTTGTCCATGTCCCGCACGATGGCCGGAGTGTCATCCTTGCGGTAGGTGGACATGGCCCCCTGGAAACGGACTTCGCGCAGGCCGAACTTCTCGGCCAGTTCCTGCAGTTCACAGTCGCCGGACTTGGCGCAGACCAGGCAGTCCCGGGGATGGTCGGACAGGAGGAGCTCCAGCACCGCCTTTCTGGCACCGAGGACCCTCGGGGAACGGGACTTCACCACCATCCCCTCCGCAACCGGGGTTGCGCAGGCCGGGGCGAGGTTTCTGCGCCCCTCCACCTCAACCACGCAGAGCCGGCACGATGCCGGTTGGTTCTTCACGTCCATTCTGTGCAGATCCAGGTGGCAGAGGGTCGGAATGCCGATACCGACTCCCTGGGCCGCCTCAAGGATGGTGGTTCCCGGGGAGACGGCAGTTTCTTTGCAGTCTATTGTTATGGTCACTGTAGTCATGGTCGTGGAACCTCCTAGGCGCTCGCGATTGCGGCAAACTTGCATTTTTCGACGCAGACCCCGCACTTGGTGCACATGTCGGCGTCAATGCGGAAAAGGCTCTTGGGCGTTCCGGAGATGGCCCCGGCCGGACAGGCGCGGGCGCAGAGCGAGCAGCCGATGCATCTGTCCGCGGCTATGGAGTACCGCCGCAGGGCTGTGCAGGCTCCGGCCGGGCAGCGCCCTTCCATCACGTGGGCCAGGTATTCGTCCTCGAAATATTCCAGGGTGCTCAGCACCGGGTTCGGTGCTGTCTGCCCCAATCCGCACAGTGCCGTGTCCTTGATGGCCGCGGCCAGGGTGCGCAGGGTCGCGATGTCCTCGGGGGTACCCTTTCCCTGGGTGATCTTCTCCAGGATTTCGTGCATGCGCTTTGAGCCGATGCGACAGGACGTGCACTTGCCGCAGGACTCGTCCATGGTGAATTCCAGATAGAACTTGGCCAGATTGACCATGCAGTCGTCTTCGCTGAGGACGATCATCCCCCCTGACCCCATCATGGAGCCGATGGCGGTCAGGGATTCGAAATCGATGGGGGTGTCGAGGTGGCGGGCCGGTATGCAGCCGCCGGAGGGGCCGCCGGTCTGCACCGCCTTGAACTGGCGGCCGTTCTTGATGCCGCCCCCAATGTCGTAGATGATTTCCCGCAGGCTGGTTCCCAGGGGGACCTCCACGAGACCCACATTGCTGATCTTGCCGGCCAGGGAGAACACCTTGGTCCCCTTGGACTTTTCGGTGCCGATGCTCCGGTACCACTCGGCCCCCCGCAGAACGATGGGAGCGATGTTTGCCAGGGTCTCCACGTTGTTGACGTTGCTCGGCTTCCCCCAGTACCCCTTTTCGGCGGGAAACGGCGGCTTGGTGGTCGGTTCGCCCCGCTTCCCCTCCATGGAGCGGATCAGGGCTGTCTCCTCGCCGCAGACAAAGGCGCCGGCTCCGAGCTTAATCTCGATGTCGAAGGAGAAGCCGCTTCCCAGAATATTGTCTCCGAGGAGTCCGCAGTGCCTGGCCTGGTCGAGGGCCATCTCCAGGCGCTGGATGGCCAGGGGATACTCGGCGCGGATGTAGACGAGCCCCTTGCTGGCGCCGATGGCGTAGCCGCCGATGGCCATGGCCTCGATCACCGAATGGGGGTCACCCTCCATGATTGCCCGGTCCATGAAGGCTCCCGGGTCTCCCTCGTCGGCGTTGCAGATGAGGTACTTCTGGTCAGCCTCCTGGGCCCGGGCAATGTCCCACTTGACGCCGGTGGGGAAGCCGCCGCCCCCCCGGCCCCGCAGCCCCGATTCCTTGATCAGGAGGCAGACCTCCTCGGGGCTCATGGCGGTCAGGACCGTGCCGAGAGCCTGGTAGCCCTGGTTGGCCAGATACTCCGCGATGGACTCGGGATTGATGAGTCCGCAGTTGCGCAGGGCGATGCGCATCTGCTTCCCGTAGAAGGAGATGTCGCTCTGCCGGTGAACGCGGGCATTCACGCTTGGTTCCTCGAACAGCAGCCGCTCGACAGGGGAGCCGTCGAGCACATGGCGCTCGACGATCTCCCGGGCGTCCTCCGCCCGGACCTCCACGTAGAAGACGTTATCCGGGTGTACCTTGACAATGGGTCCCTTTTCGCAGAACCCGAAGCATCCGGTGATCTGAGCGCGGACCTCCCCGTCGAGGCCATGTTCCCCGAGAATGGCATTGAGGTTCTCCACCAGCCGTTCGCTCTCCGATGCCTGGCAGCCGGTGCCGCCGCAGACGAGGATGTCGCGCATCCGCGGGTCGACGCTCTCTTCCGCGAAGCGCAGCGAAAGGAGCGGTTCAAGCTCTTCGTGCCGTATCTTCAGTTCCTGGAATGATCCTATCCTCTCCATGTCAGTTAACCTCTCTGTTCTTGTATTCGGTCAGGATCTCCCGCAGCTGGCTGGCTGTGGTGACCTTTCCGTACACCTTCTCGCCGACCATGACCACTGGCGCAAGCCCGCAGGCCCCGACGCAGCGAAGGGCATCCACGGAAAAAAGGCCATCCGCCGATACCTCTCCCACCTTGACCCCCAGTTCCTTCTGGAGGTTCTCCAGGACATCTCCGGCCCCCTTGACGAAACAGGCGGTTCCCATGCAGACCGAGATGGGATGCTTCCCCTTGGGCTCCATGGTGAAATACGAATAGAAACTGACCACGCCGTACACCGAGGCCCGCGACTCCCCCATGCGCTGGGCAACGAACTCCTGAACCTCACGCGGCAGATAGCCAAAGAGACTCTGGGCCTTGTGGAGCACGCTCACCAGGTGCCCCTCCTTCCGGGGCAGCCTGCTGATGAAGCTGTCGAGCTCGCCGCAGAGGTGGGCCGGCAATCCCGTGGCGCCTCCCGTGCAGCAGTGTTCCCTATTCTGAGATTGAATGACGTGCATGATATTAGTTCTCCTTTCCTTGAACAAAAAAAGCCGGGTCGCCGAATATCGTTCTGTGATATTTCGGCGACCCGGCTGTCTCGGTGAGACCCTGTAGGCTTTCCGTCCCACCCTCGCAGATGGTTTAGTATTATCGATATCGGCGTCGTCTCGATGACGAAGCGCTTCTGTTTTGTGTTGGGGCCCGTTACCCCGTCCCTTTGCCACCGTCCGTGGTGGCTTGCTCCTTCATGGGCATCCCGGAAACGAAAAAAGCCGGGTCGCCGAATATCTGGATGGATAGTTCGGCGACCCGGCTGTCTCGGTGAGACCCTGTAGGCTTTCCGTCCCACCCTCGCGGGTGGTTTAGTATTATCGTGTATCTCCGTGGAAGAATATGTGTCGTGTTGGGTGAAGGCTTCTACCATATGCTCCGAAGAGCATCAAGATAAAATTTGTAAGGTATTGATTCGTAGGCACTTAATTCAGGCAGTCGGCAATTCTATGCATTTTGTGTCGATTCTAGAGCGTTTTCTTGTCTGACAGCCCGCGAATGACCGTGAGGAGAACCGTGCTCCCCGTCCAATTCTATTCTTTTGGTGGTTTGGGCGGACTGACGACCGCCTCTCCGTCCAGAACCAGCGTCCCGTCCTGATTCGTGCAGGTTGTTCTTGCTATCATCCTGTTCTTTTCCTTGATTATTTCAATCACTTCCACTCTGGCCGTGATTGTGTCCCCCATGCAGACCGGCGCCAGAAATTTCAAACTCTGTTGAACGTAAATCGTTCCCGGACCGGGCAACTGGTTCCCCAGGATAGCCGAAATGTAGCCGGCAGTGAGCATGCCATGGGCAATGCGTGTTTTAAAAAAAGTCTTCTGTGCGTAGACTTCGTTTGTGTGTGCGGGATTCAAATCTCCTGTAATTCCGGCATACATGTAGATGTCGGATTCGGATACGGTCCTGGCAACTTCTGCTGCGTCTCCAACCTTAATTTCGTTGATTGTTTTTCCAATCATGCAAACGCCTTTCCTTATTTGTTAGAATATGCTGTCCGACAATTCTTCGGACAGGTACAAGCGTACAATCGTTGAGTAAAACGAGTTAGTCGAGTATAGAGCACTTTCTGGGAAAATCCAGTGAGGCACAACGTTTTGAGGGAGATAGAGCACAAGATGCCCCAAAGGGCCTGCTTGAGGATTTACCGAGCCAACGCCCATTCTCCCAGGGAAAGCCGGGATATATCCTCAAGAGCCGCTCAATCAATGAGAAGGATGTCTCGGAATCTGGTGCTGAAGGCTTGGCTGGGTTGGGGGGGAAACACTGCTGAACAGACGGGAGTTTCTTGCGAGCCTTTGCAATTGGGCTCTTAGCATGGCGGCCTGCTGTATCGGGCGGATAAAGAAAGCCCCCTGTTTGCTCAGGCCGCAATCGACCGCGATGGTCGATTGTGGCATTGGTTGCTGAGGCAGGGGGCCTGTCTTGACATATGGAACAAAGAGTTACTTGGCGGCTTTCGGCTCGGCAGTCGGGACAACAACGGAAACGTCAGCCATGATCTTCTTCGCCAATTCGAAATTTTTGTTCACGCAGCTCTGAAAGGTTTCGAAACCGCTATTGACGGAATCGTTCCAGAAGTCAACGATTGATTTCGCTTCCTTAGGAAGCTGCTTGGTGGCCTTTTCGACCAATACCTTTGTCTCATTCCTGATTTCGACGGCTTGGCTAAAAGCGTCTTTGCAGAAGGCTTCCATCGCCTCCAGGTTCTTCACTGGCGCATCCTTGGCCGTCCAATCGAGTTCCAGACCGCTTTCCGCATGCTTCTTCAGGCTGGCCAGACCCTTTTGGCCTTGCTTGAAGTAAATGCTGACGGCTTTTTTCCCTTCCTCGGGAACGGAGGGAATTGTTCCCAGAAGGGTGTCAGTGGCTACTGCGGCCTGACCGGAGAAAGCGCTCAGTGCATCGAAGCTCATTTTGATCACGTTTTTGTTGAAGGCCAAGATTTCTTTGTTGAAATTCTGTGCTTCCATTTTTTGTCTCCTTTTCTGGCTGGTTGTTTTGACTACATCTTAATTTGTCTAAACAAAACTTAAACAGGAATTAAATAATAGTCAAGGGGCAATTTGAAGAAATGTTTAAACATTGCTTTTTGGCGTGAATAAATATACAGTACGCCCAGTCTTGGCAGCTCGTAAAGGCGCCCCAGAGCAGATTTCCGTACACTATAATCACAAAGAAAGCGATTACTTGAATATGATCACCAAAGAACAGAAAGACCTCTTCCGAAAAGCGGTTGGCAAGATCCTTGAGAAACGTCGGCTGGAAAAGGGGATGAACCGCAAGGAGCTTGGCGTTGCATTGGGCTACGAAGGCAACAGCGCGGTACAGGTGGTGGCTCGTTTCGAGTCGGGCCGCGCCGGCGTTCCGAAGGCGAAGATCGAGAAGTTGCTGGAGATTCTGGAGATCACGAACAAAGATTTTGGCCTTGTCGGTTCCAAGTCGTTGAAGAATTTCATCGCCGCCAGCGGCTTTTTCAGTTCCCCGGTGGCGCCTTGGAGCAACGCCATGGTTGATTTCATGGAGGCCACCGAGGCCAGCTTAATGAAACAGGCACTCGCAGAGGAAGACAGCACAGATGAGCAGCCAACAGATTCCCAGGCCGACATGTACCAGGATGTCATCCGCATCATGAGACTTTATCGGGTGCAGAAAATGGAGGCACACCTAACCCTTTTTGAGCGGTTGGATCTGCTGGACAGCCTAAGCGAAGGAGATGAGGACAGACTTGCTGAAATGCTTGTGACCCTGAAAATTAACCCGGTTGAGGCTTATAGGGAGATCGAGGAGCACTTGATGGAGCGGTTGAAAGGGGCGAAGAAGTAAGCCTGCCTTTCGGCTCTTCGGAGGATGTAATTCCCCGTCCTTGTCTCACCATTCCGTTTCGACGTCGCTACTATCCACGACAAGAGCCGTGCACCCCTGCCATTTCACCCCCACCCGCGAAGCCTTCCCCAAAACTGCACCACCGACTGAACGTTGTTTAACCCTTGTTTTGTTTTTCCCACTTTTTGCTTGCTTAAAACAATAGTGACACCTATAATTGTTTAAATTTTGTTTATCAACCTGTCTGACCAGTGTGGATATGGTATTCAGAGACAGTCAAGATGCGATTAGAGGGGACACATACATGCAGGATTTTTTTGAACAGCAGACAGATTGGCTCAAGAAGTGGCAAGAGAGTCAGGAAAAGTTGACGAAACAGTATGCCGTGTGGAGCGAGGAGTGGACGGAAAATATGCTCGGCAACAAGAAAAACGAGCCCGATTTTTTCGAAGGCTGGTTCAAGTCCCAAAGCGATTTACAGGAACAGTTCAGAGAATTCAGCCAGCGCCTTAACGAACTGATCGCTAACGTTTGGAGTGACAAGATCCCCCCTGATGTGATGAAGTTTATGAACATCTCCTTCTTCGAGGAGTTCTACAAGAACTGGCTTTCCAACCTCGAGTTGCCGGGAGGCATAAAGAATCCCCTGGGCATGGATGGCGGTTGGCAGCAAGCAGCCAGCTTTCTTCGTTCTTTCCTGGAAAAAGATAACCCCTTTTTCTCCTCTTTCAGCAACACCAAATTTACCGACCAAATGAGCCGGGTCTTCGGGATACTGCAAGGCGCTTTGGGGCAAGAAGAAAGCGCTTTCAGCACTATTTTGACCGGTTGTCAGGATATATTCAGCAATTTGTTCGAATCCACCACGGCCCAAGGCGCAGAGAAGCTGGCCGAAGGTTTCGAGACGTGGGCGAAAGAGATGGAAAAGTATTTTTCGGCTCCGAAACTGGGGATCAACAGAGAACTGGTCCATGACATGTCCCAGGCATTGGTGATGTCACAGAATTACATTCAAACGTACATCAAAATGGCGCGGCTTGTTGAAGCAACCTCACGCAAGTCGGGAATCCGCTTTCAGACCAAATTGAGCGAATTGGCCCTCAAAAACAAACCGGTGAATAAGTTCTCCGACTTTTGTGCGCTTTGGGCGGTTGAACACGAAACCGTCTTTCTTGAGGTTATGGGGAGCGAGGAGTTTGCCAAACTTCAGGGGGATTTTGTCAACGCCGGGCATCAGCTGAAGATCCAGTGGAATAAGCTGGCAGAAAAGGCGCTGGAGCCGACCCCGATTGCCCTCAAGCGGGACCTTGACCTGGTGATTGCAGAGATACATCAACTGAAACGAGATATGAGAATCGTCCAGCGCGAGTTGAAAGAAAAGGGAAAAGAGGTGCGGGTGGCGCGCGAGGCGCAAGCCGCAGCGGAAGAAGAAGCGAAAAAAGCAATAACCGCCGCGAAAGCCGCCGAAGCTGCTGCACGAGATGAGGCAAAAGAAGCAAAGGCTGCCGTGAAAACTGCCGAGTTCGCGAAACAGGCGAAAGCCGCTAACAAAACCGCCAAAGCCGCAACCGGGGCTACCACCAAGACCAAGGCCAAGAACGTTTAGGAGAAGTTACGATGTTTACTTTCCCGGATAAAATCAAGGAATCTCTGGAAGATTTCAACACGTTCGCCGCGAACCTTAAAAAGGGGGTGGAGAACCTGGCATCGATCGATGAAATCATGGTTGGTCACTCTGATCACCATGAAAGCTGCGGAAGCTGCCGAAAGTGCCTCAGAGGCTGTACAGAAAAGGAATTGGTGTATAAGGATGGCAAGCGCAAACTGTACCGCTACAAGCAGCGTGCGAAAAAGGTTTGCCATGTGCCCATGCTGATTGTGTATGCACTGGTCAACCGTTACACCATGCTCGACCTCCAGCCCAATCGCTCCATGATTCGCAACCTGCTCGATCTTGGCCAGGATGTGTACCTGATCGACTGGGGGTACACCGACCGCATGGATCGTTTCATGACCATGGAGGATTACATCGACGGGTTTATCAATGACTGTGTTGATTTCATCCGCGCGCAGCATCAGCTTGATGCAATTAACCTGTTGGGGGTTTGCCAGGGGGGGACCTTTTCCGCGATTTATGCCGCGCTCTACCCGGAAAAAGTAAAAACTTTCATTCCAATTGTAACGCCCATCGACTTTGACACCAAAGATGGCCTGCTGAACGTATGGGCCACCTCGTTCGACGCCGATCTGATGGTGGATTCCTACGGCAACGTTCCCGGTGAATTGATGAACAGTGCGTATATGCTTCTTCAGCCCTTCACTCTCAGCGTACACAAGTACATTAACATGGTGCAGATTATGGAGGACGCTAACAAATTGGCCGACTTCCTGCGCATGGAAACCTGGATTTTCGACAGCCCCGACCAACCTGGCGAGACGCTGCGCCGCTTTATCAAAGATTTTTATCAAGGCAACAAACTGGTGAAAGGGGAGTTTACGCTGGGCGGGCGCACGGTGGACCTGAAAAACATCACCATGCCGGTGCTCAACATTTATGCCGAGCTCGATACGCTGGTCCCGCCCGTCTCCGCCAAGGCGCTGGAGAAGCACGTCGGCAGCAAGGATGTACAGGAGTTGACCTACCCCGTAGGACACATCGGCATGTTCGTTTCCGGCAAGACGCAGAAAACGCTGGCGCCGAAAATAGCCGAGTGGATCAGCGAAAGAATGTGAGTCTACTGCTGACCGTTCACACAATAAAAACCTGCGAGGCTTAAGAACCTCGCAGGTTTGACAGGCCTCTTTGGCAAGCCCTTCCTAAAGAAAGACGATATCGTCTTTCAGCTTCGTTATCCGCACACCACCGTTATCACTGACCGCAAAGTCATTCTCAATTCCGATCACCCCCAGACCGGGGAAGACGAATTTCGGCTCTATTGCTATGACCTGTCCGGCCTGCAGCGGCACTTTGAACCCCTGTGCGATGGCCGGAAACTCGTCCAGTTCCAGGCCAACACCGTGCCCGACGAACTTGGCGTTCTCCCCGGGCGCCCCCATGAAGTTTTTTGCAAGTCCTGCTTTTTCAGCCCTTTCCAGCGCGCCGGCGAATAGCTCTTCGCAGATGCAGCCAGGTATCAGGTTTTCCGCTACGTATCCCTGAATCTCCAAGGCCGTATCAAAGGCGTGCTGCATCTCCTGCCCGAGTGATCCGAAGACGAAAACCCTGGTCATGTCCACGATATAGCCGTTAAAGATGCCGGTGTAGTCCATCACGATCGGCACGTTACGCTCGATCACTTCAGCTGATGATCCAAGAGGAGAGGCGGCTGAGAGGCCGCGTCCGGTGACCGGCCCATCGAAGAAACCTGGCTGCGCGGCATGCATGCCGGATACGGCAAGCCCCTGAAACAGTTCCAGGTTGAAGGCCCGCATCCGGACATACCCTTCGCTTCCCGCCTTGCGTAGCCTGCACTCGAATTCGGCAGCCAGGTCAATCTCCCTCATCCCCGGTTTCAGGAACTGGGGAATCTGGGCAAATACCTCGCAGAGCCGGTCGCCGCTGGCATGCATCTGCTCTAGTTCCCAAGGGGATTTCACCGACCGCAGTTCACGGTTTATCGCCGAGATGTCGACAAACTCACGCCCCGGCAGGAGCTTGACATAGTAGTTGTATTGCTGCACCGGTGCCACATCGAAGGTGAAACCGACTTTCTTGACATCTTCGCCGAACAGGGCGGGGAATTCCTTGCTGGACGGGAAGGGGAGGATCTCATCGATGGGGCTTTCCTCTCGTGCCCGAATCAGGCTTTTACGCACGAAGAGCACCGGCCTCCCTTCAGCTGGCACCCACAAGGTAGCGGTCTGTCTGGTGCCGGTGAAGTAGTAGACATCGATGGGGTAGATGATCAGCGCGCCGTCGATCCCTTTGGCGCGCAGTTCCGTTTGCAGGCGGATGATCCGCTGTTCCGATTCCATTTTTGTCAGCATCGGTGATTCTCCCGTTCAGGTAGAGTTGGCGAAGAAATTCAGATCATCCGGTAGTGGCCGGCGAGGGCCTGGTAGCTCCGGTACGCCTCCAGATAGCGGGAATCTTCCCGGTAGGTGGCCGGGTAGATAGGGGGGACCGGGCGATGATTCAGTTCCCGGTCCACATTGACAAAGGTGAAGAGGCACGAGTTGGAGAGAGCATGGGCGGCGCGGTCGCGGCTGATCCGCTCGATGCTCGCCTCGACGCAGACAAAGCTCTCGTTGGTATAAACCACCCGGCTGGTGAAGTGGAGCTTGTCCCCAAGTCGCACCGGGTGGAAGAAGTTGATCCGGTTCACCGCCGCGACGATGGAGCGGTCCGGCGCCACCAGCTCGGAGCAGATGGCCGACAGCTCATAGGCCCGACGGATCAGGTAGCCGCCGAAGATCCGTTGGGGGACGTACTCCTGCTCCGGGTACATCCGTTCCCAGGCGTCGGCCACCAGCCGGCTTGCCCTGCAGCCGGCAAAACCGGGCTCCTCCTGGGCCCGGTGCAGCTGGTCAAGCATTTCGTATTCCTCCCGGCTGGGGGGCTCCCGGAGCGAAGCCTGCTGCCGGCGGTATTCATCCCGGCCGGCAATGGCCTTGGCGGCCCGCTCTTGTTCCAGATCGTCAAGGTACTCAAGGGGGGGGAGGGGGATGCTCTCGTCGGCCCCCTCGCCGCCACGGGCAACCATGGTGAAATAGCAGGAGGCGATATGGGTGACCGGGTCGCCGGCATGCTCCACCCGAATCCCCACTTCCAGGGAAGAACGGCCCACATGGTTGATCCGGGCGTGAAAGACGATGTCACGGGTAACGTCCACCACATGGCGCACCATGATATTGTCGATGGCCGCCGTAACGACCCGGGCTTCGGGATAGAAGCGCCGGACATAGGCAAGGGCCGTCTGTTCGGCGAGAATATCCAGCTCTTCCAGCAGGAGGCCGAAGCGGAAGTTGCCGGGTATATCCTCGTCGATCACCATGAAACGTCGACGAAGCTTCAGGTCGCTGCCCAGAGACAATGTCCGGTAGGATGAAGTTTCAATGGGGGTAGTCATTGGATGCCTCCAGTGTTTAATGAGTTTTGTGCCTCATCCAGTTTACCCCCCATTACTCAAACGTAAAGTAGAAACTTACCTTCCCAATCACATATTTCTCCGGTATTTGCCCCCCACTTCGTAGAGGGCATGGCTGATCTGCCCCAGGGACGCCACCTTGGCGGTCTCCATCAGTTCCGCAAAGATGTTGCCGCCGCTGATGGCAACATCCTGGAGCCGCTTCAGGGCCGCCGGCGCTTCATGCCGGTGCCGCTCCTGGAAAGCCCGCAGGTTGGCGATCTGCTGCTCCTTCTCCTCTTTGGTGGCCCGGGCCAGTTCCCCCGGAACCTGGTACCCCTCCTCACCGGCCCGGGGATTGAGGAAGCAGTTGACCCCGATGATGGGGAGCTCGCCGTTGTGCTTCTTGTGCTCGTAAAGCATTGATTCGTCCTGGATCTTGCTCCGTTGGTACTGGGTCTCCATGGCGCCCAATACGCCCCCCCGCTGGTCGATGCGCTCGAATTCGGCCATCACCGCCTCTTCAACCAGGTCAGTCAGTTCCTCGATGATAAACGACCCTTGGCAGGAGTTCTCGTTTTTCGCCAGGCCGAATTCGCGGGTGATGATCATCTGGATCGCCATGGCACGGCGCACCGACTCTTCGGTGGGGGTGGTGACCGCCTCGTCGTAGGCGTTGGTGTGGAGGGAATTGCAATTGTCGTAGATGGCCATGAGGGCCTGGAGCGTCGTGCGGATGTCGTTGAAATCCATCTCCTGGGCGTGGAGCGAGCGGCCGGAGGTCTGGATGTGGTACTTGAGCTTCTGGCTCCGGTCGTTGGCGCCGTATTTCTCCCGCATGACCACCGCCCAGATGCGCCGCGCCACACGGCCGATGACCGTGTATTCCGGGTCGAGGCCGTTCGAGAAGAAGTAGGAGAGGTTCGGGGCAAAATCGTCGATGTGCATGCCCCGGGAGAGGTAGTATTCCACGTAGGTGAAGCCGTTGGAGAGAGTGAAGGCCAGCTGGGAGATGGGGTTTGCCCCCGCCTCGGCGATGTGGTAGCCGCTGATGGAGACCGAGTAGTAGTTGCGCACCTTCTGCTCGATGAAATACTGCTGGATGTCCCCCATCATCCGGAGGGCGAACTCGGTGGAGAAGATGCAGGTATTCTGCCCCTGGTCCTCCTTGAGGATGTCTGCCTGCACCGTGCCCCGGACCGTTTGCAGGGTGCAGCTCCGGATTTCACCGTACTCGGCGTTGTTGGGCCCGCGGCCGTTCTTCTCCCGGAACTTCGCCACCTGCTGCTCGATGGCGGCGTTGAAGAAGAAGGCCAGTATCATGGGTGCCGGGCCGTTGATGGTGATGGAGACGCTGGTGTTGGGGGCGCAGAGGTCGAAGCCGGCGTAGAGCTTCTGCATGTCCTCCACGGTGCAGATGGAGACGCCGCTCTCGCCCACCTTGCCGTAGATGTCCGGCGGGTAGTCCGGGTCCTCGCCGTAGAGGGTGACGCTGTCGAAGGCCGTGGAGAGGCGCTTGGCGTCGTCGTCCTTGCAGAGGTAGTGGAACCGGCGGTTGGTCCGCTCCGGCGTTCCTTCGCCGGCAAACTGGCGCTTCGGGTCCTCCTCGGCCCGCTTGAAGGGGAAGACCCCGGCGGTGTAGGGGAAGAGTCCCGGTGCGTTCTCCAGCATGGACCAGCGAAGGATTTCCCCGAAGTCGGCATAGTCCGGCAGGCAGACCTTGGGGATGCGGGTGCCGGAGAGGGTGGTGGTGTAGAGGTCGCTGCGGATCTCCTTGTCCCGCACCCTGGTCACCAGCTGGTCCTGGCGGTAGGCCTCCTTGAGGCAGGGCCAGTCGGCGAGTATCTTCTTCGGCTCCTCGTGGAGCTTTTCCTCGTGCAGGGCGATCTGCTGGTCCAGTTCACCGGTGGCCGGCGACTGGCCCAGAACCTCCCTGGCCCCCTTCAGCTGAAACAGCCGCCGGGCAACCCCCACCTGCTCCTGTACCCGCTTGCGATAGCCCCGCACGGCGTGCACGATCTCGCCCAGGTAGTGAATCCGGTCCGGCGGGATGATGTACTGCTTGAGGCTCTCCTTCTCCGTGATGATCAGGTTCGACTGCAGTCCCGCCCCCGTTTTGGCGTTCAGGGTGTCGATCAGGGCACGGTAGAGGACGTTGGTGCCGGGGTCGTTGAACTGGGCGGCGATGGTGCCGAACACCGGCAACTCCTCATCGGCCGACTCGAACAGGTTGCGGTTGCGCCGGTACTGCTTGCGGACGTTGCGCAGGGCATCCTCGGCCCCTTTCCGCTCGAACTTGTTGAGGGCGATCAGATCGGCGAAATCCAGCATGTCGATCTTCTCCAGCTGGGTGGGTGCGCCGAACTCGCAGGTCATTACGTAGAGGGAGATGTCAGCGATGTCCACCACCCGGGCATCCCCCTGGCCGATGCCGCTGGTCTCCACGATGATGAGGTCGAAACCGGAGGCTTTCACCACATCGATGGCGTCTTTGATGGCCGCCGACAGCTCCGAATGGGATTCGCGGGTTGCCAGCGACCGCATGTAGACCTTGCTGGTGTTGATGGCGTTCATCCGAATCCGGTCCCCCAGGAGTGCCCCGCCGGTCCGCTGGCGGCTCGGGTCCACCGCCAGGATCGCCACGCTCCTGTCAGGGAAATCCCTCAAAAAACGGCGCACCAGCTCATCGGTGAGGGAGCTCTTGCCGGCGCCGCCGGTACCGGTGACCCCCACCACCGGCACGGGGCGGGTCATGGCTCGGATTTTTTCCCGCAGGAGCCCATAGCCGCCGGAGTGGTCGTGCACATCCTGCTCCGCCAGGGTGATGAGGGTGTTCACCGCCCGGATATCCTGGTGCTGCAGCTTGGCAATCTCATCGTCGATGTTTCGCTGGGGCGCAAAATCGCATTCCTGGAGCATCAGGTTCACCATCCCCTGGAGCCCCATGCGGCGGCCATCTTCGGGGGAGAATATCTTCGAGATACCGTAGTCCTCCAGATCCCGGATCTCGTCCGGGATGATCACCCCGCCGCCGCCGCCGAAGATCCGCACCTGCTCCGCCCCCCGCTCCCGCAGCTGGTCCTTGATGTACTTGAAGAACTCCAGGTGCCCCCCCTGGTAGCAGGAGACCGCGATTCCCTGGGCATCCTCCTGGATGGCGGCGGTGACGATCTCGTCCACGGAGCGGTTGTGCCCCAGGTGGATCACCTCGGCGCCGGACGCCTGCAAGATGCGGCGGATGATGTTGGTGGAGGCGTCGTGGCCGTCGAAGAGGCTCGTGGCGGTGACGAAACGGACCTTGTGGGTGGTTTTGAAGGGTGCTGCGGCAGCGGTATGCATAGCGTTTCTCCTCATTTGCAAAATGTACAGCCAGTTCAGAAACGAGGATTTTTTCGTCCTGGCAAGGCTGTCGAGAAATTGCGCGGAGGCGTAGCAGCGCTACGCCGCACAAGCGATTTCGATGACTTACGCCGCCAGGGCGGAAAAAGACCGTTTCACAGGGAGAACTCCCAGGCGCACCAGAAGGCTTCAGGGTGCCCGTCGGGAGGGCAGGCGATACAGGTTGTTTTGATGCGCGGGTCGACGGTCCTGGCAAATTCGGCGTACTCCACGAGACCGACGCTCTTGCAGGGGAAGTCGGCAAGCCCCTTGCGCCGCCGGGCCGACTGCACCCGGCAGTCGAGCATCCTGAAGACGACCCGGTTGTCGCTCTGCTCGATGACGTCCTGGAGGTTGAGGCGGGCGTAAAGCCGGTGCTTCAGGCATTCCACCAGGGCGGGGATGCCGCCGCCGGGCTGCATCCCGAGGCGCTCCATGATCCGCTTCGCCTCGATAACCGTGAAGGAGCGCCATGCATCGGTGTCCGCCTCGATAGCCACGTCGATCCCGTAACGTTTCTCCACCGCCTGGAACCAGAGGCCGTCGTGGGCGAGCCAGTTCTTGGCGTCATCGACGATAATCCGTACCAGTTCTTCCTTGCTCAGGCTGTTCAGGAGTTGAATCCCCTCGTCGCCTGCGCCGGTGGATGCCACGCTGTAGCGTTTGAAGTCGTTCTCTGTGCTCAAGGGAAGCCTCCTTACGTTTACGTGCAATGCCTATTATGGGTCAGAAAAACCCCCCGCGCCGAAGCACGGGGGGGGCTTGGCCTAGTGGTCCGAAGCCTTCGCGATGCCCAGGCCGGTAATCTGCCGAACTTCGATCTCGTCGAACATCTCCTCCGCGCGACGGTCCCTGAACAGGAATGTGCAGATAATAGCCGCCAGGAGGCCAAGGGGGAGGGAGACAATGGCCGGATTCTTCAGGGGGAAGAGCGGTGCCTTGAGGCCAACCATGGAGGTGCCACCGTCGTTTTTCTGGAGGTCTGTCCGGGCCTTGTCCAGCGCCTTGGCGTCCTTTTCAGCCAGGACAACCCCTTCAGCCTGCTTTGTCTCCAGGGTGGTGATTACCTTCTTGGCGTCATCGGCAATCTTCTGCGGATAGGTCATGACCGGCGAGATCATGACCAGCGACAAGGCCGACACGGTGCCGACCACCAGGGCGCCCACCACGCCGGCGGTGTTGAAGCGCTTCCAGAACAGCGACATCATAACCGCCGGGAAGTTGCCGGACGCGGCAACGGCAAAGGCCAGGGCCACCAGGGCGACGACGTTTTCCTTCTCGGCGGCCAGACCCATAATGATGGCGGCGATGCCGACGAACAGCGAGGTGATCCGGGCTACCCGCACCTGGGTCTGCTGGTCCGCCTTGCCATCCTTGAAGATGTTGACATAGACGTCGTGGGCGATGGCGGCCGACGCGGCAAGGACTAGGCCTGACACGACGGCCAGGATGGTGGCGAATGCCACGGCGCAGATAAAGGCAAGGAACAGATCGCCCCCCAGGGAGCCGGCTCCGCCACCCAGTTTCTGGGCCAGGAGCAGGGTCGCCATGTTGCCCCCCTTGTCCACGGAGCTGATGAGCTGCGGGGTCAGGTAGAGGGCCGCGCCGAAGCCGATGAGGTTGATGAGGAAGAAGAAGGTCGAGTTGATGAACAGGGCGACGACGATGGACTTGCGGGC
Source organism: Geobacter sp. (assembly GCF_030834625.1). Classification (NCBI taxonomy): domain Bacteria; kingdom Pseudomonadati; phylum Thermodesulfobacteriota; class Desulfuromonadia; order Geobacterales; family Geobacteraceae; genus Geobacter; species Geobacter sp. The sequence continues at coordinate 102,093 of NZ_JAUQXO010000010.1, read as the reverse complement.
CTCCTTGGCGTTGGGAACCGTGAAAAACCGCATCAGGATGTGGGGCAGGCCGGCGGCGCCCAGGGCCCAGGCAATGCCCAGGGAAATCTGGTCAAGGGGGTTCTTCAGGAAGAGGCCTGGCTCCAGGAACCGCTGGCCGTAGTCGAAGCCTTCCTTGGGAACGGCATCCTTCAGCACGTTCATCCGGACATGGTCCTGGATCATCTGACTCCCCACGATGTCTGAGAAGAAGTTGATGGGGTTCATGCCGGCCTTCACCATGACCAGTATGGCAAGGAGCACGGTTCCGGTCATCAGGAGCCCCGCCTTGATGATCTGCACCCAGGTGGTGGCCTTCATGCCGCCGAAGACCACGTAGCCCACCATCAGGACGCCGACGCCGATGACCGACACCCGGTAGGGGATATCGAGGAGAACCTGCATCAGTTTGCCCGCCCCGACCATCTGGGCGATGAGATAAAAGAGCGATACCGTCACTGTGGAGATGGCGGCGACGCCCCGAACCGTCTTGGGCGAGGCCCGGAAGGAGAGGATATCGCCGAGGGTGAACTTGCCCGCGTTGCGGCACGGTTCCGCCACCACCAGGAGGATGGCGATGAACGAGAACATGGGGCCCACCGCGTACATGAAGCCGTCAATTCCGTAGAGGGAGATGAGGCCCGACATGCCGAGGAATGAGGCGGCCGACATGTAGTCGCCGGCGATTGCCCAGCCGTTCTGGAGGCCGGTGATCCCGCCCCCCGCCGCGTAGAAATCGGAGGCTGACGTGGTCTGCTTGGCCGCCCAGATGACGACACAGAGGGTGACGGCAATGATGACCATGAACATGGAGATGGTGATGGCCCGGTTGGGTCTGACCTTTGTCGGTGTTGCGGGAGCCACCGCCTGTGCCGTCTGAGCCGATTGGCCTCCGGCCGGTTGAGAAGCGGTAGGGGGGCCGGTCTGCTGGGCAGCGGGTGCGGAGGCAACTGGTGAGGACGGGGCGGGAGACTTTGCAGGCTCGATGGCCAGGACGGCCGTAGCCAGGAACAGCGAAAGAATCAGTGCCGAAAGTGATTTTGCAAGCATACAACCCCCCCTTACTGGATTTCCCTGACGAGTTCGTCGGTCAGTCGGTCGAATTCATTGTTTGCTACCCGGGTGTAGATGAAGGCCACGAAAAACGCCGCCACGAACTGAGACAGGATGAACAGATAGCCGAAATTGACCACGCCGATGATCTTGATCTTGAACAGTTCAGGGAAATACCCCGACAGAATTGGCAGCAGAAAATAAAATGCTGACGATACTGCCCACCAGCCGAACAGAAATACCCGCTTTTTCCGCTTGAGCTCCAGATACTTCGGGTTGCGAGCGATTTCGCTCCAGTTATAGGTCGTTGCCATGTCGCATGCCTCCTTTCAGTTGTTCGTGCCGTTGCCGCCGATGGTTTCCGGCGAGGTGTTCCATGCCTTTCCGCCAGATATTCAAAACAGGGTTTGCAGGGGTGTTGTTCGGGAATTCTTGCCAGCTCAAAATGTCGCATTAACTATGCGGTTTTTACGGATTCGCATGCCATAAATTTACGTTGACGTTCCATGTCTATTGATGTGTACCGCATAACATCATGTGCTGGCTGGCTGTCGACCATTGTGGTTCGGATTTTGGTGAAAGATACATCTACTTTACGTGCATGTCAACAAATACTAAAACACTTTTATATTGAGTTGTGATGTGCGATCGAATGACCTATAATTGCAGGGTATAATGGTTCAGGGTGGCTTGTCGAATGATTGACAGGGGACGGGAATGGGCGTATTGATATTTAAATTAATTCACGTAAAGGTGAGAATGTGAGGCGTTATGGCTCCCGAACTGGAAAACGAGCAACTCATTACCATCGGTGAAGTTGCAAGAATGCTGGATGTGACCACCAGGACCCTCAGGTATTGGGAGGAGATGGGCGTGATCGAGGCCTCCCACCGTTCCGAGGGGGGGAATCGGCTCTATACTCCGTACATGGTTCGACGGATGAGGTTTATTCTTAAACTCAAAGAGCTCGGCTTGACGATCAAAGAGATGCAGGATCTCGGCACGGCGTACGGAGATGCAAAAAAAACGGAAAACATGATCCCGCGCCTGGTCGAAATACTGGACAGCCATATCAATAAGGTCGACGAAAAAATGGCAAAGCTGGCCTCTCTGCGTAAAGAGATTGTCGACTACCGCTTTCGCATGGTCGAGAAATTCAATCTCAGCAGAAAATGATTTTTTCCATTTGTGTTGGATGCAACTTGACGATCAGCAGCAAAAAAGAGCTTTACTTTCGCAATAATTTCGCCAATTCTGATGCAAAAGTGTGCATTCTGGTGGAGTTATGTGTCCGAATCCTGTTTGCAGTTCTGTGGTTTCTGGTTTGTCTTCGACATCAAAGCATTTGATATATTGTGCCTCCGTGGCCCTTTTCCTGATCTTGACTCTGGTCTCCTCGGCCCGGGCCCAGGAAAAATTTGCCACTCATCCCCTCCTGTCGTCCGGTTATTCTTCCATCAAAATCTTTGACCGCCAAGGGCGGTTCGCAGGCCGGATACTTCCCGAAAAACGATACTGGGTCTCTATCGACCGCATTCCCGCCTTTCTGCAAAAGGCTGTGGTAGCCGTTGAAGACGCCCGATTTTATGAGCATAGTGGGATTGATATTAGGGGGATAGCCCGGGCCCTGGTGAAGGATGTGGTCAAGGGAAAACTGGTCGAAGGGGGTTCGACCATCACCCAACAGCTAATCAAAAATAAATATCTGTCTGGGGAAAAAACCATTGACCGGAAGATTGAAGAAGCCCGTATGGCCATGGAGTTTGAAAAGAAATATACCAAGAAGCAGATCCTTGAGATGTATTTCAACGAAATCTACTATGGCAATGGGGCTTGGGGCATTGCCCAGGCTGCCCGTCTCTATTTCGACAAAAACCCGGAGGAACTGACCGAGGCCGAATGTTCCCTGTTGGCCGGAGTGCCCAAAAACCCGGGCCGCTACAATCCCTTGGGGGATCCATCCAAGGTTGCAATGCGGAGGGACGTGGTCCTCAAGCGGATGGCGGAGCTGAAAATGATCACTCCGCGGCAGAGACAAAAACTGAGGGCCCAGCGGGTCACCTTTACGCAACCCGGGCAGGCCCCCTATTATCTGGCCCATATCAAGAGCAAGCTGATCGAGCGGTACGGCAAGGAGATCATCGAACAGGGGGGGATGGAAGTAACCGCCGCCATGGATCTGAACCTGCAAAAGCTGGCGGAAAAAACCTTGCGTGAAGGGGTTAAACGGGTTTCCCCCCAGCTTCAGGGGGCATTGGTGAGTCTGGATCCTGCTACGGGGGACGTTTTGGCGGCCGTAGGGGGAGTTGATTTCACGAAAAGTCCCTATGACCGCGCCTTTCTTGCCAGGCGTCAGCCCGGGTCAGCCATCAAACCGCTGATTTACGCAGCGGCGCTGGAAAAGGGGGTTACTGCAAGCAGCATCTGGGATGATACGCCGGTGGCCTACAATCGCGGGAACAATCAAACCTGGAAACCTCTGAACTATGGAAGAGAGCAGTATGGTGAACTTACCCTGAGGCAGGCCCTCGCATACTCGAACAATGTCATTACGGTAAAGGTGCTGGAGGCCGTCGGAGTTCCCTATTTTGTCGATTTTGCCCGGAATATGGGGCTTCCTTTACGCCAGCACAACGATCTCTCCCTGGCTCTTGGCACTGAAGAAGTCACCTTGCATGACCTGGTACAGGCTTACACCCCCCTGGCCAACGGGGGGCTCAGGTCCGAACCACGAACCATTATCCGTATTTATGATAAAAATCGTCGTGCGTGGACGCAAAATCCTCCGTCAGTCACCCCCGTCCTTTCTCCGGCGGCCGCTTTCGTCACAACCCGGATGCTCAAGGACGTCATGGTGTATGGAACCGCTAAATCTCTGAAGAAATTGAGCCAGGAACGTCCGTCCGCCGGAAAGACCGGCACCACCGATGATTATCGGGATGCCTGGTTTGTCGGCTATACCCCCCAGGTGATAACCGGCGTCTGGGTGGGATACGACAAGCCCCGACCAGGGGGGAAAGGGTTTACCGGAGGGGCTGTCGCTGCCCCCATCTGGGAACAGTTCATGCGCCCGGCTTTGGCATCCAGGCAGGCTGTCGATTTCCCGAAGCCGGATACGGTCGTTTCCGTAACAATCGACCCTGCGACGGGATACCTGGCGACGGCTGACTGTCCGGAAAAGCGGGATGAATTCTATGTTGTGGGCACAGAGCCAACCGGCTACTGTCCCAGGCATGGCGGAGATGCTCTCAAACCTCAATCTCCGGAGCTCCCGCCACCGGACGCGGAGGGAGAGGGGGCCGACATCACTCTTTAATGCGTCTCTCTGGTATCGAATGCCGGGCATATCCTGGAGGACGCCCTCAACGCCTCGATCAATTCTCCCTTCGCGAAGCTTAACTACTAAACCGTTTTGAACATGATGACTTCGGCTTCGGCCATGAGCTGACCGTCCAGTTCGATGATCCCCCGCACGTCGATGAGCCGGCGCCGGTCGCCCACGATCTCGCCGGTCACGGTTACCTCGGTGCCGGTGGGCACCGGTTTCCGGTAGCGCAGGCGCAGTTCACTGGTCACCACCTGGAGCCCGCGGGCCATGCAGGCCTGGGCGCAGACTTCGTCCAGCAGGGCCGAGAGGATGCCGCCGTGGACCACCCCCTGCCACCCCTGGAAGTGCTCTGGAATGCGGACGCGGGTCTCGGCCCGACCCTGATCCGGATCGGTCGTGAAGACGGCGTGGAGTCCGATGGGATTGTGACTGCCGCAGATGAAGCAGTGGTTGTCATCGATTACCTGCATGGGGTCTCCTGTAGTTTCTCTGTTTGACACTCCGCAATCCAGTAGATCTGCTTGTGATGGGAGCGGGTCAGGGCAGCCAGTTGGCGTTCGGCGGCAGCGCGATCGGGATAGGCGCCGACCAGGAACCGGTTGCCGTTGTCGTCCTGGCGCCAGAGTTCAAAGGCCATGACTTTTCTCCTTGGGCTTTCACCCATTCCTACCAGAGAGTTTCCCGTGAATCCAGGCAATTTTGGTGACGGATAGCTGAATTCCGCGGAAGAAGCCGTTGAAAATATTCCCAACTCCCCTTGCGCAACCCGGCTCTTCACGGGACAATTGCGAAACTACATCCGTCTGTTCCGCGAGGTCGTCATGAGCTACATCCTTGCCCTGGATCAGGGGACCACCAGTTCCCGCGCCATTGTCTTCGACAGCGCCGCAACGATCCGCGCCATTGCCCAGCGGGAGTTCCGCCAGATATTCCCCCGACCCGGCTGGGTGGAACACGACGGCCGGGAGATCTGGGCCACCCAGGTCGGCGTCGCGGCCGAGGCCCTGACCCGGGCCGGCATCTCTCCCCGGGACGTGGCCGCCATCGGCATCACCAACCAGCGGGAAACGACGCTCCTCTGGGACCGGCGCAGCGGCGAACCCCTCCACAATGCCATCGTCTGGCAGGACCGCCGCACCGCGGAGCTCTGCGACCGACTCAAGGCCGATGGCCTGGAGCCGCTCTTCCAAAAGAAGACCGGGCTGGTGCTGGACGCCTACTTCTCCGGCACCAAGCTATCCTGGCTGCTGGACACTATCCCCGGTGCCCGCAACCGGGCCGAAGCGGGGGAGCTGGCCTTCGGCACGGTGGATTCCTGGCTGACCTGGAACCTCTCGGGGAGGCGGCTCCACATCAGCGATGCCAGCAATGCCTCCCGGACGCTGCTGTTCAACATCAGCACCCTTGACTGGGACGACGAACTGCTGGCGATCCTCGGGATCCCCCGGGCCGTGCTGCCGCAGGTGGTGGATTCCAGCGCCATTTACGGCGAGACCGCCGGGGACCTCTTTGCAGCGGCAATTCCCCTTGCCGGCATGGCCGGGGATCAGCAGGCGGCCCTCTTCGGTCAGGCCTGCGGCTCTGCGGGGATGGCAAAAAACACTTACGGCACCGGCTGTTTCCTGCTGATGCACTGTGGCGATCGTCCGGTGGCGTCCCGGCGCAACCTCCTCACCACCGTTGCCTGGCAATTGGCCGGCCGGGCCGAATACGCCCTGGAAGGGAGCGTCTTCGTGGCCGGCGCTGCGGTGCAGTGGCTGCGGGACGGTCTGGGGATCATCCGCTCCTCCGGCGAGGTGGAGGCCCTGGCGGCCAGCGTCCCGGACAGCGGCGGGGTCTGTCTGGTTCCCGCCTTCACCGGCCTCGGCGCCCCCCACTGGGACCCCTACGCCCGCGGCACCATCGTCGGTATTACCCGCGGCACCACCGCTGCCCATATTGCCCGGGCCACCCTGGAAAGCATCGCCTTCCAGAGTGCCGACCTCCTCACCGCCATGGAGGCCGACGCCGGTATCAGTCTGGCCGAACTCCGGGTCGACGGCGGCGCCACGGCTAACGGGCTCCTGATGCAGTTCCAGGCCGACCTCCTGGGGGTGCCGGTGGTGCGGCCGAGGATCAGCGAGACCACGGCCCTGGGGGCGGCCTACCTGGCGGGGCTGGCGGTGGGCCTCTGGCGCGACCGGCAGGAGATCGCCAGCCACTGGCAGGTGGAACGGGTCTTCACTCCCGCCATGGGCCGGGAGCAGGCGGCAGAGTTAAGGGGTAAGTGGGAGCGGGCGGTGGAGCGGGCCAAGGGGTGGGCGACACCATGAATCGGTCTAATCTGCTGCAGCACCTTGAGGAGGTGAAGCTCTGGGACATGCTTGTGATCGGCGGGGGAGCCACCGGCCTCGGCGTGGCGGTGGAGGGAGCCAGCCGCGGCCACCGGACGCTGCTCCTGGAGCGGGATGATTTCGGCAGCGGTACCTCCAGCCGGAGCACCAAGCTTATCCACGGCGGAGTCCGGTACCTGCAGCAGGGTAACATCTCCCTGGTGCTGGAGGCCCTTCACGAGCGGGGAATCCTGATCCGCAACGCCCCCCACCTCGTCCATAACCTCTCCTTCGTGGTCCCCCTTTACGATTGGTGGGAAGGGCCGTTCTATGGCATCGGCCTGAAGCTCTACGACATGCTGGCGGGGAAGCTGGGGCTCGGGCCGTCCCAGCTCCTCTCCCGTGAGGAGACCCTGCGCCGCATTCCCACCGTGGAGCCGGCAGGGCTTCGAGGCGGGGTCATCTACCACGACGGCCAGTTCGACGATGCCCGGCTGGCCGTGGCCCTGGCCCGCACCTGCGCCGACCTGGACGGAGTTCCCCTGAACCGGATGGAGGTGGTCGGTCTCCTCAAGGGAGGAGGTCTGGTCCGGGGGGTGGCGGCCCGGGACCGGGAGAGCGGCCGGGAGTGCGAGATCGAGGCGCGGGTGGTGGTCAATGCCGCCGGCCCCTTCTGCGACGTCATCCGACAGATGGACGAATCCGGCACTCCCCCTGTCATCGCCCCGAGCCAGGGGGTGCATCTGGTGCTCCCCCGGGAATTCCTCCCGGGCGACAGCGCCATCATGGTTCCCCACACCGACGACGGCCGGGTGCTCTTTGCCGTCCCCTGGCATGACCGGGTGATCGTCGGCACCACCGACACACCGGTGGATCGGGTCGAGGCCGAGCCCCGCCCCCTGGCGGCGGAGGTGTCATTTCTTCTGGAGCATGCATCCCGGTATCTCTCCCGGGACCCCGGCGCGGCAGACATCCTGAGCGTCTTCGCCGGTCTCCGCCCCCTGGTGAGGAGCGGTGACGCGGCCAACACCGCGGTCCTCTCCCGCGATCACACCCTGCTGGTTTCCGCTGCCGGGCTGGTCACCATCACCGGCGGCAAATGGACCACCTACCGCAGAATGGCCGAGGATGCTGTCACCAGCGCGGCCCGGCTGGCGGGGCTGGGGGAGCGGCCGTCGCGCACGGCCGACCTCCCGATCCACGGCTGGCTGGCCAGGCCGGCGTTCGACGGAGAGTGGTCCATGTTTGGCGCCGAAGCCGCCGCCCTTGAGGAACTCTGCGCCGTGCAGCCGGATTTGCGCGCAAAACTCCATCCCCGGCTCCCGTACCGGCTGGCCGAGGTGGTCTGGGGGGTGCGCTACGAGTGGGCACGAAGTGTTGAAGATGTGCTGAGCCGCCGTACCCGGGCCCTCATCCTCGATGCCCGGGCCGCCATGGAGGCGGCGCCGACGGTGGCCCGCCTGATGGCAGCAGAGCTGGGGCGGGATGAGGCCTGGCAGGCGGCAGAGGTTGCGGCCTTCCGGGCCTTGGCCGAGGGGTATCTTCCCCCTGTTGTAATAGATTTCTGACTTCTGATGCTTTTGTAAGAGATTTCCCCCCCCTCCCTTGACGGGAGGGGGCGAGGGGGTGGGTGAAGCTGGAACATGCTGAGGCTAGGGTAGCGTAGCGTACCCCCCACCCTAACCCTCCCCCGCAAGGGGGGAGGGGATCATTGTGACTGTTGCATGTTGCTGGAGACGGGAGGCAGGGTCATTCGCTTCGCCCGAAGCGTTAACGCCCCGTCGGGTCCCACGGACTCCTCCCGGCATTCAATGACGTGCACGTCGCGCCATTTCGGGTCGCGGCAGTGCCGGATTTCCGCACGTTTCCCTCCCGATCTGTCGAAAACCACCACGTCATGGAACAGGTGGTCGCCCGCCTGTTCCCGCGCGCAGTGAAAGGCGAGGCGCCCCCTTTCCGTGGCCACGGGGCCGGGGGCGATGCAGTTTTCCTCCAGCACCGTGCGGTTGCCGGTGGGGGAGGCCAGGATGACCCGCTCCCGCTTCCCTTCCAGGGGATCATCGGCCGCCGGGGAATAGGAGCGGACGATGACGATGCTGCGCCCGTCGGGAAGGGGGTGCGCAGTGGATATCCGGTCCTGCTCCTCCCAATTTACCGCACTCTCCGGGACATGAGCGATGGAGGGGTCCACCGCGGTCATCCGCAGTGCGAGCAGAGTCCCCGGTCGCGCGTCGCAGCGCTTCAGATACGCTTCCTTTGCGGTGGCGCGCATGCGGGAGAGAGCGGCGCGGGCGGCCTTGGCAGATGTGGCAACATCCGGCACCCAGGCAAAGATATTCCTCGTGTCGCCGCAGTCGCCGGTCCGGACAACGAGTCCGTCTGAGGACGTGTAGGCCAATGCCCTGGCCTTCCGCGCTATCCCCGCCGCCGTGGGGTCGCTGGCGCCGACCACGAGCCAGAGCCGCTCCCCCCATGCCGGAAGGGACATGCCGAAAATCAATGCTGCCGCAATGACGGCCCGGATCACAGGCCGCTCTCCCGCTTGACCCGGGCCAGTTCCCCGTTCGGCACCAGCTGCACGTGGGCCCAGTCCCGGAACGTCACCCAATCGCCCCCCCAGACGAGCCCCTGCTTTTTCGCCTCTTCCCCCAGGGCCTTCCAGAATCCCGTCTGCTCCGCCTCCGGCGCCCAGCCGAAGCGGCTGTCAACGACATCCGCCGCGTGGGCGTTGGGGGTGCCGTCGGGGTGCTGGGCGTTGTGGAAGCTGAACTTTACCTTGCTGTTTCCCTTGAAGTAGAGCTGCATCTGGACCGCCACGGAGCGCCAGCCGTAAAAAACCGTGGGCTGAAAGCCCCGCCCCTTGAGGGCCTGCAGCACCGCCTCCACCTTCCGGCGCAGGTCAGGGTGCATGCTCCGGAGCTTCTTCTCCTGGGGCCACCGTGCGCTGTCGCCGCTCCACTGGGAAAGGTCGGGTCTGGCTGCGCCGCCGGTGCCCGCCAGTTTGAGCCACGTCTTACGTCCCGGCTCGATGAGCCCGTCGGGGTTGCTCAGGAACGTGGCCTGGAATTTGCGGATCGCCGCAATGGTGTCCTTGCCGCATACCCCATCCACTCCCTTCGGGTCAAAGCCCTTGGATTTAAGGAGGCTCTGGACCGTCTCCACATCGCTCTTCAGATTCTTCCCCTTTTCGCCGACGGATGACTGGAGTACGCTCATGGTTGCATCTCCTCTTGGCGTGATAAATGTCGTATATGTTAATTAAATCACCGGAATGATTGCAGTCAATGGGCCGATAGCCCCGCAGCGGGACAAAAAAAGGCCAGCCCTTGCGGGCCGGCCTTTGCTGTGCGATGGAGCGGTGTTCCTACTTTTTCTTCTTGTCGGCCTTGGCCTCGATGGTGGCGGCCTTCATGGTGTACTGGACCGTGACCTTGGAACCGACTTTCAGGTCGCCGGTCACCTTGGTGTCCTTGTCCTTGGCGATTTCCCACTTCTCTTTCCCCTTCTGGATGACGATCATGTCGTCCTTCACTTCGAGGACCGGCCCGGTGGCCTGATAAGTCTTGGTGCCGGCAAAGGCCAGGGACGAGGCGAGCATCAGGGCGGCGGTGAGCAGTGCGGTGCGTTTCATGGGATTCCTCCTTGGATGATGTGGGAATTACATTGATGGTTTGTAACAATACTCAATAGAACGCTGTTGTCAATGGGAAGTTTTCACCTGCCGCGACCGGCGCCGACGAGTTCCCGGTAGGGGTTGAGGGGGAGCATCCTGCCGTTGTCGAATGAAAGCGTCATGAAGTGGAGATGGGTGGGAGAACGGCGGGGGTAGGCGTTCTTCCCGGTTCTCCCCAGGGTGCCGACGGGGTCGCCTGCCGACACGATCTGCCCCGGCGCCACCGTCACCGACGACAGGTGGGCATAGTAGTAATAGCGCTCCTCGGCGGGGCTGAAGATCCAGACGTACTTCCCGCCCCGTATGGGGCTCGGGTAGTCCCATGCGGGATTCACGGCGATGACGACCCCGCCCGTGAACGCCACGATGGTGACCGGTTTACCGTCGGCGTCATCGAGGGAATCCTGGTTCCGGTCCCGGACGAAGATATCGTGGGCCGGATGGCCGCCGTGCCGGTTTCCCTGGTAGAAGGCGTACCCCCCAGGGCGGTAGTCATTGCCGTGGCGCCCTCCGATGGCGCTGAAATCATAGCCCGCAACGGGAAAGACCTTTGCCGAACCGGCGGCAGCGGCGCCGTAGGTGTCGAGGAGAAGCCGGTGGAGTTGAGCGATGCGGGTTTTGGCGGAAGTCCGGTCAATCCGGCCGTCGCGGATCTCCTTCTCCAGAAGGTTCCAGTCATCGCAGGGGCTTGCCGCGGACACTCCGTGAAAAGCCAGGAGCACCGCGATCGCCAGGAGGATAATCCGTTTCATCGTGTCATCTCCCGATCAATGTGGATAATGGCATGTGCCAAGGCTGGACTTATAGGGTTTGAGGTGTGATTGTGCAAGGACTTTATTCTCTGAAGAGGACCCTCTGGGTGACGGGGGTCATAAGGGCCTTTCACCTCTTGTGGTCGCCGTAGCGGGATAAATAGAGCCGAGCTAAATTCAAGCATTTTAATTGAATGCCACAACGAGTAAATGTATAGTTTGCAGCACCGAAAAGAACGATATGTCCGGGGTAAAGGAATGGTGCACGCCTTAATGCCAGAGAGGAACCAAGGCACTGGACGAAGAGTATGGCGACGCCCTTGTCTGCGTGCGTTACCGTGATGATGAGACAAGCCGGATCCGCCTATGGTCAGGGTGAATTGGGGATAATGGCCAAAACGATGGGCGGGACATGGAACCCTGACGTCAAGCTCTGGTACATACAGCATGGCAAGATCAAGGGGACAGAACTGGAGAAGCATCTAACTTTAGATGCCTGAGAGATTGTCATAGGCATCTATTATTATATGCATCCCGGCATCTAAAGTTAGATGCCGGGATATAGTGTTAGATACAGGTCCTGTCCGGTCAATCACGAGTTTAATCAAAGAGATAAAAATGGAACAGATAAAATTGAATATAGCGTCATGGAATAGATTTGTTCCCAGAAATTTATCTATTCATCGTGATCTTGTAGGCTCTAAGCATGAATATATTTTTGAAGGACGTCAGATAACCATTAAACTTCCATCTGTCAGACATTTACCATCTGAACCCAATCAAGAAGGCTCCTTGTCATTCAATTGTTGGAGAGAGGTTAATGGTAATAAAATTCCTAAAGAATATCATGTACATTCGGTAGATTTAGAGGTTTCAATTGCAGAAGTAATAGCTTTGCCATCCAAAGTGTTGGAAGTGCCACCATGTGCATATGAGGTAATATCCGAGCCTCAGCAAAAATATTTGAACGACTTGGCAAATAAGCATAGTTCTATAGCAGAAAGAGCCTTTGATCTATGGATAAGGACCCTACGATGGAAATGTGATTACAGCGCAATTGGTAGGCCAGAAATTAGTGGCTGTGAGAGTGGTTGGTCCACTTACCTTGTCGCAAAACCACAAGAAAAACGGGTTTGGATTGCCTCGTCGGTAGACATGGTAAAGGGGGCTAAGACGGTTACTCCGGAAATGTGGGAAGCAGCCGGGGACTCACTTAAAGTAGGATGCTCTCCTCCCGTGTATATCGACCTGATGATGGATGCAGCTGAACACATAAAGCTCGATGATTTCCAGCGAGCAACTGTTGATATGGCCATAGCGTGTGAAACATTTCTTCGTATGCTCGTAGCCAAAAATCTACCCGACAATATTCAACCGTCTGTCGCCAGCTATATTGATGACGCAAATATCAGGCAGGTTCTCGAAAAATTCGTTCCAGAGATATTAGGCAAATCAGGCAAAACAGATCTCGGAAACATTAAAAGTAAACTTCACTCACTTTTTGATACTCGTAATGGAATAGTTCACAAAGGGCGAACGGCGCAATTGAGTAAAGAATTATGTGATACTTATCTGGAAGCCACCAGAAAGTTGCTCAGTCTTGATGTAGGCCAACAAGCTGTGGCAGACGGGCAAGCCGCTGCGCCTTGAGGGCGTTGGTCGCAGAAAAATATTTGAACAATAGTAACATATAAGGTACTATTCGGGCATGGGTTATAGAGTTGAAGAATATATCCGTGAAGATGGAACAAGCCCATATGAAGAGTGGTTTATGGGGTTGGATATGCAAAAATTGCAATTGTGAAGCTCAAGATGGAGCAAGGAAATCTCGCCAACGTAAAATGGTTTGGTGGAATCGGAGAATACCGGCTTGATTGGGGGCCTGGCTATCGCGTCTATATTGGAAAAGACGGTGACAGGTTGATCATTCTTCTCGGTGGAGGACAAAAAGGAGACAGCAAAAGGATATCAATAAAGCAGAAGCTATGTGGAAGGAATACAAGGAACGAAAGGCCAACCAGAAAAAAAATAGATGCAAGGAGTAGAAAAATGGCCCTGACAAGAGATTTCAAAGAAACTATTAAAAAACGGGTCGAGTCTGACGCTGATTTTGCCAAGTCACTGCTTCATGAGGCGATCGATTTAATGCTGGATGGCGACTCAGTAACCGCCAAGCTCGTTCTCCGCGACCTTATAAATGCAACGGTCGGATTTGAGCGATTGGCTGAAGAAGTTCAGAAGCCGAGCAAAAGCCTTCACAGGATGCTTTCTGCTTCTGGAAATCCTACCATGGATAATCTATCAGCCATCTTTGCAACCATCAAAAAAGCTCTGCATGTGAGAATTGATACCAGGGTCAATTCACTCCAAGCATAGGAAACATCACGGACAAGCCAAACACAAACGCCGTGGGCCTCATTCGCAGGGGTTCACGGCGTTTGTGCATCTGCTTTCGTCCATTGAAGTAATCACAGCACCTTGTTCAGCGAGTACTCGATGATCCCCTGGGCGCCGAGGGCCAGGAGCTCCGGCACGATCCGACGCACGTCCTTCTCGTGGAGGATGCTCTCGATGGAGACCCAGTCGGAGTTGTAGAGGTGGGCCACGGTGGGGCGGTTGAGGCTCGGGAGGATCTGGGTGATTGCCTCGACCTTGTCATTGGGGGCGTTCATCTTGAGCCCCACCATCCCTTCAGCGGCCAGGGATGCCTTGAGGAGCGTGGCGATGGTCTCGATCTTCTGCCGCTTCCAGGGATCGGCCCAGGCGGCCTTGTTGGCGATGAGGACCGGCACCGACTCCATGAGGTCGCAGACGATCCGCAGGCCGTTGGCCTTGATGGTGGAGCCGGTTTCGGTCACCTCCACGATGGCGTCGCAGAGGCCGTCCACCACCTTGGCCTCGGTGGCTCCCCAGGAGAACTCCACGTTCACCGGGATGTTGCGCTCGGCAAAGTAGCGCTTGGTGAAGCCGACCAGCTCGGTGGAGATGGTGGCGCCGTGCAGATCCTCGGGCTTCTGCACCGGCGAGTCCTTGGTGACCACCAGCACCCAGCGGGCCGGGCGGCGGGAGACCTTGGAGTAGACCATCTCGCAGACTTCGACCACGTCGGAGTCGTTCTCCCGGACCCAGTCGCGGCCGGCGATGCCGGCGTCGATGGTGCCCCGCTCCACATATTTCCCCATTTCCTGGGGACGGATCAGCTTGCAGTTCAGTTCGTCGTCGTCAACGCCGGGAAAGTAGCTGCGGGAGGAGATGCTGATCTGCCAGCCGGCCTTTTTGAAAAGGTCCACGGTGGCGTTTTCGAGGCTCCCCTTGGGGATGCCGAGGTTCAGGAGGTTGCTCATTTCTTGTAGACCTCCTTCGGATCGAAGAGGGGGTTTGAGTGCTCCACCCACTGGCCGTTCTCCCACCGCACGTAGAAGCAGCTCCGGTTGCCGGTGTGGCAGGCGGCCGGGCCGTTCTGCTTCACCTTGATGACCACCGAGTCGGCGTCGCAGTCGGTGAGGACCTCGATGACCTCCTGGGTGTTCCCCGATTCCTCCCCCTTCATCCAGTATTTGTTGCGGCTGCGGCTGAAGAACCAGGTCTTGCCGGTCTCAAGGGTCAGGTTCAGGGTCTTTTCGTCCATGAACGCCACCATGAGGACTTCGCCGGTTTCGTGGTCCTGGATGATGGCGGGAATGAGCCCACCCATTTTCTGGAAATCGATTTGAATCATGATAGTTTGCGCGCCTCCTCTTGAAAGTGTTCGTGAAAAATAACCTGTGTTTAATACCGTGGCGCCTTAGAGAGTGTCAACAGAAGAAACGCCACCCCGCAGGCTCCTCCCTTCCTTTTCTGGGCAAAAGCGTATAGTCTTATGTTTCCGGTGGCGGCGGCGTCGAGACGTATTGTGACGTATCGCTGATGAATAATCCACTAAAAGCATTGAAACACGGAGCAACGGAGCAACGGAGAAAAATCTGAGGAAATGCGTTCTGTTTCCGGTAAGAAACAAATCACGTAACGTGGTATTGATTGGTTTTCTCCGTGTGCTCCGTTGCTCCGTGTTATTACTCAATCCGTTACGGAGACCCCATGCCCCTTTCCCTCTACTCCAGCAATCGGATGGAGCACCTCGTCGCCCGGCTTGGCGAGGTGTTGCGGCGCCCCCTGGCCGATCCCCTGGCGCCGGAAGTGATCGTCGTCCAGAGCAAGGGGATGCAGCGCTGGCTGGCCATGGAGCTGGCAAAGGCAACGGGGGTCTGGGCCAACGGGGTCTATCCCTTTCCCAACTCATTTGTCTGGGATCTGTTCAGGAATGCCCTGCCGGAGCTTCCCGCCATATCCCCCTTCGATCCGGCGGTGCTGTCGTGGCGGGTCATGGAGCTTCTCCCCGGTTTCCTCGTCCGAACGGAGTTCGCCCCCCTGGCGGGATACCTGGCGGGCGGACAGCGGGAGCTGAAGCTCTACCAGCTTGCCGGCAAGATCGCCGATACCTTCGACCAGTACACCATCTTCCGTCCCGACATGATCGCCCGCTGGGAAAGGGGAGCCGAAAGCAACTGGCAGGCCATCCTCTGGCGGGCCCTCGCGGCTCAGGGGAAGGGGCTCCACCGGGAGGCGGTGCGGAGCGATTTCTTCCGGCGCCTCTCCCGGGGAGAGGTGGACCCGGCCCTTCTCCCGGAGCGGATCACCGTCTTCGGCATCTCGTACCTCCCCCAGTTCCATCTGGACGTCTTCCGGCGCATTGCCGACCTCACGGAAGTGAACCTCTTCGTCATGGGCCCCTGCCGCGAGTACTGGGCCGACATCCTCCCCGAGTGGATCATTGCCCGCCTCTCTCCGGAAGAGCGTGAGGTGCGGATCGAGGGGAACCCTCTCCTGGCTTCCCTGGGGCTCCTGGGGAAGGAGTTCTCGGACACCCTCGTGGAGTTGGGCGCCACGGCCGGCGGCGACACCGACCTCTACGGCGAGGCGACCGATACGTCGCTCCTCGGCATGGTGCAGAACGACATCCTCCGCCTGGAAGGGAGTGGCGGGGAGAAGCGGCCCGTGGACACCGCGGACCGCTCCATCCTTATTTCATCCTGCCACAGCCCCATGCGGGAGGTGGAGGTGCTCCACGACACCCTCCTGAACCTCTTTGCGACGTCAGGCGACCTCTCGCCCCGCGACATCCTCGTCATGACGCCGGATATCGAGACCTACGCCCCCTACATCTCCGCCGTGTTCGACGGGTGCCAGGACCCACGGCTGAAGATTCCCTATTCCATTGCCGACCGGAGCATCCGGAGGGAAGGGGGTCTGGCGGAGACCTTTCTGGCGATCCTCGACCTTCCCGGCAAGCGGTTCCCGGTGACAGCGGTCACGGAGATCCTGGCCTCGCCCCCGGTCCACGACCGGTTCGGCCTCGACGCCGGCAACCTGGAACTGACCCGTACCTGGCTGGAGGAGACCCGCATCCGGTGGGGGATGGACGAGGAGGAGCGGTGCCGGGCCGGATTCCCTCCCTACCGGGAGCACAGCTGGCGGGCCGGCCTCGACCGGCTCCTGCTGGGATACGCCATGCCCGAGGAGGATGGCCGGATGGTGGAGGGGATCCTCCCCTTCGACGCCATGGAAGGGGAGGGGCCGACGGTCCTCGGCCGGTTCGCGGGCTTCGTTGAGGGGCTCCACGCCCTGGTGGACGAACTGGACCGTCCCCGCACCCTGACGGAGTGGGTGCGACTCTGCCGGCGGGTTCTCGATGACTTCTTCGCCCCAGGGGATGAAGGGGCCTTCGACCTTGCCACCCTGAACGGCATTCTCGCCGAGCTGGAAGGGGTGCGGGACGAGGCGGGGTTCAGCGGAGAGGTGGAACTGTCGGTGATCCGGGCCTGGCTCCGGGGGAGGCTCGACCGGGAGGTGCGTGGGCTCGGCTTCATGACCGGAGGAGTCACCTTCTGCGCCATGCTCCCCATGCGGAGCATCCCCTTCACAGTCATTGCCCTCCTGGGAATGAACGACGGGGCATTCCCGCGCCAGAATCGTCCCCCCGGCTTCGACCTGATTGCCCGGGATCGGCGGCGGGGAGACCGGTCCCTGCGGGACGAGGACCGCTACCTCTTCCTGGAGGCCCTCCTCTCGGCCCGGCGGCATTTCATCATCAGCTACACGGGACAGAGCATCCGGGACAACAGCGTCCTTCCTCCGTCGGTCCTTGTGGACGAGTTCCTCGACTACCTGGGGCGCCGCTTCACGGACGGCTCCCCGGATTTTCCGGCGGCCCTCGTGGCGAGGCATCGTCTCCAGCCCTTCAGCCCGGCCTACTTCACCGGAGACGGACCTCTCTTCAGTTACTCGGAGGAGAACCGCCGGGCCGTGGCCCAGCGCCTGAAGGGCAGCATGACCGTGCCTCCCTTCGTCACGGAGCCCCTGCCGGAGCCCCCGGAGGAGCTGCTGACGGTCTCCCTCGCCGGCCTCCTCTCCTTCTTCGACAACCCGGCCCGCTATTTCGTGCGGACCCGGCTCGGGATCCGGCTTGACGAGCTCCCGCCCCCCCTCGACGATCGGGAGCCCTTTGCCCTGGACTCCCTCGACGCCTACAGGCTCAGAGGGGAGATGCTCGAATTGGCCCTTGGGGACAAGGATCCCCTGACAATCTTACCCGTGGCCCGGGCGAGGGGGGTGCTCCCGCCGGCCCGCCAGGGGGAGCTCATGTTCCGGGAGCTCGGCGACGGGGTGCAGGAGCTGGCCCAAAGGATCAGGGGACTGACTGGAGGGAGGGACCCCCTGGGGTCTCTTCCTGTTGACTTGGCGATTGGCCCGTACCGGATAACCGGGACCCTGGTTGACATCTGGCCCGATGCTCTCTTGCGCCATCGCGGTGCGAAACTCTCGGGGCGCGATCAGGTGCGGCTCTGGATCGAGCATCTTGTGCTGAACCTTCTCATCTGTGAGGGGTATCCGACTGCAAGCATTCTTGTTGCAACCGATACCACCATATGCCTTGAGCCGGTGAAGGAGCCCCTCACGCATCTGGAGACTCTCCTCGAACTCTACGGAGAAGGGCTCCGGGAGCCGCTCCGGTTTTTTCCCCGCACGGCGGCCGCCTACGCGCGAAAGAAGGAACTCTCCGCCGCCCGTACCGTCTGGGAGGGGGAACGCTTCCCCGAAAACGACGACCTCTATTACCGGCTCTGCTTCGGCGCCATTGATCCCCTTGACAGGGAGTTCGAGCGGATCGCCCAAGCCGTCTTCGGGCCCCTGGCCGTCCACCGGGGGGAGTAACTATGGAGACCTACAACAATCTGACAATCGCCCTCACGGGGCGCAACCTCATCGAGGCCAGCGCCGGTACCGGCAAGACCTACGCCATTGCCTGTCTCTACCTGCGGCTCGTGGTGGAGAAGGGGCTCACCCCGGAAGAGATCCTCGTGGTCACCTTCACCGAGGCGGCCACCAAGGAACTCCGCTCCCGCATCCGCGAACGGCTTCGGGAGGCCCGCGACGTCTTTGCCGGGGCCGGGACGACGGATGGCTTCCTCTTGGGAATGGGCGACCCCGACCGGGAGGAATGGCCGGGGACGGATATGGCCCTCGGGCGCCTCGACCTGGCGCTGCGGACCTTCGACTGCGCAGCCATCTCCACCATCCACGGTTTCTGTTCCCGGGCCCTGCAGGAGAACGCCTTCGAGAGCGGCTCCCTCTACGATACGGAGCTTCTGACCGACCAGGCCCCCCTTATCCAGGCGATCGTGGACGACTTCTGGCGCCAGACCTTTTTTGGCGCCGAGGCGCCGCTCCTTCCCCAGGCCCTCCGGCTTAAGTGGTCCCCCGAAGGGCTTGCCCGCTTCCTTCGGGGAAAGCTCGGCAATCCCGAACTGGTGCTCGCTCCCCTTTACACCGAGGGGGAAGTCGCGGCGCTCGTGGGGGAGTGCGAGTCAGCCTACACTGAGCTGACCCGCCTCTGGGAGGCGAAGCGGGGGGAGATCGAGGAGATCATCACCACCCACAAGGGATTGAGCCGCTCCCGGAACAACTATCATCCCGAGCTGGTCCCCTGCCTCGTGGACGGAATGGCGGCCTATGCGGCCGGGAGGAACCCCTGGTACCTCTGCGACGGCTTCGGGAAGTTCACCACCACCTTCATCCGCGGTCAGGCCATGAAGCGGAACGAACCGCCGGCGCACCCCTTCTTCGACCTGTGCGACCGGCTGCTCCGGCTTGTGGAAAAGCGCTACGTGGCCCTGAAGGGGAGCCTCTGCGCCCTTGCCCGGGAGCGGCTTCCCCTCCTCAAGGCCGAACGCGCCATCCGCTCCTACGACGATCTCCTCGTGGATCTCTACCGGGCGCTCCAGGGGGCCACGGGGGGCGAACTGGCCGAGCGGCTCAGGACCCGGTACCGGGCCGCTCTCATCGACGAGTTCCAGGATACCGACCCGGTTCAGTACCGGATCTTCCGGCAGATCTACGCGAACGAAACTGCCCCCCTGTTCCTCATCGGCGACCCCAAGCAGGCGATCTACAGCTTCCGGGGGGCCGACATCTTCGCCTACCTGGAGGCGCGGGACGACGTGCCCGCGGCGCTCCGCTTCACCATGGGGGAAAACTGGCGATCTACCCCTGCCATGGTGGAGGGGGTGAATGCCCTCTTCCGCCAGAAACAGGAGTCCCCCTTCGTCGTGGAATCCATCGGCTACCCGGCGGTGACGGCGGCGAAGAAGGAAGAGCCCCTCGTCCTCCAGGGGCGTGATCCGGCTCCCCTCCAGCTCTGGTTCATGGGACGAACCCCGGAGGATGGTGCGTGCATCTCCCTTGGGGCTGCCAAGGGGCGGATCGTTGCTGCGGTTGCCGCCGAGATCGCCGGCCTCCTTGCTGACGGCCGGGAGGGGAGGGCGACCATCGACGGAACAGGGGTCGTGCCCGAGGATATTGCCGTCATCGTCCGGAGTCACGACCAGGCCGCCCTCATGCAGGAGTCGCTGCGGGGGCTCGGCATTCCATCGGTGGTGCAGAGCGCCATGGGTCTCTTCGCAACCCCCGAGGCGGGGGAGATTTGTCGTGTGCTGGAGGCCATCGCCGAACCCTCCAGCGAGACCAGGGTGCGGGCGGCCCTAGCCACGACCCTCTTCGGCGTTTCGGGAAATGCCATCGCCAGACTCCTGGACGACGAGAGGGGATGGGAAGAGCGCCTTGCCGCGTTCCGGGAGTACCAAGATCTCTGGCAGGGGCGTGGCTTCATGACCATGTTCCGGACGCTCCTTGCCCGAGAGGGGGTTCGGGAGCGGCTCCTTCCCCTCGTTGACGGCGAGCGGCGGCTCACCAACGTTCTCCACTGCGGCGAGGTGGTTCACGAAGCCGCCACGGCGGGGGGGCTCGGCATCGATTCTCTCTGCGCCTGGTTCGGCGAGCGGGTGAACTCCCCACCCTCCAATGAAGAGTACCAGATACGGCTCGAGTCGGACGAGAAGGCGGTCCGGATCGTGACCATCCACGTAAGCAAGGGGCTCGAATACCCCATAGTCTTCTGCCCCTTCTCCTGGGGGGGGGTCCGGGATGACGGCGACACGGCCGTCTGCCACGACGGCTACCGGATGGTGGCCGACTTCGGCTCCGACGAGTTCGAGGCCCGCCGCCTGAAGGCACGGACCGAGTCCCTTGCCGAGAACGTCCGGCTCCTCTACGTGGCGCTAACCCGGGCCAGGCACCGCTGCTACCTGGTCTGGGGGAAGTTCCGCTACACAGAAACGTCAGCCCCCGCCTATCTCCTCCACTCACCGGACGATTACGAGAACGACGACATTACCGCGGTCCTCGGGGAGGTGATGAAGGATATCCCCGATGCGACGCTGGTGGCGCGGCTCGCGGAACTGCGGAAGGAAGCGGGAGGGGCCATTGCGGTCACCGTTGATCCTGAACCCGTGGCCGGGAGTTTTCTGAGCGAGCCGAAGACGATCGCCGTCACCGGCTGTCCGCCGTTCCGGAGGCGGATCGAGACCGACTGGCGGGTGACGAGCTTTACCTCCTTTGCGGCCCACCATCGCCCGGAGGAAGAACTCCCCGACCGGGACCAGGCCGCCGCCGTCGTCGCCGAACCCGCACCGGAAGTGGAGGAGTCTGCGCCGGTGGATGGTACTATCTTCGCCTTTCCCCGGGGCCCCCAGGCGGGGATCGTCCTTCACGCCGTCTTCGAGAAGCTCGACTTTACCGATACCCTCCCCAAGAAGGTGCAGGACATAGTTGCCCGGGAACTGGAGCGACACGGCTTCGGCGTCGAGTGGTGCGGGGCGGTCTGCGCCATGGTCCAGAACGTACTGGCGTCGCCTCTCGCAGGGGGGGATAGAGTATTCAGACTCGCCGACCTGGCGCCGAAAAGCTGGCGCACCGAGCTCGAATTCTTCTTTCCCTTGCGGTTCGTGGGTTCCGGGCAGGTTGCCGCGATCCTGCGCCGCTGGGGTGTTCTCCCCGCCGGCGCCGATCTGGGGGAAGTGGCCGCGCGCCTCGATTTCGCGCCGGTGCAGGGTATGGTGCGCGGTTTCGTCGACATGGTCTTCCAGCACGACGGCCGGTTCTACCTTGTCGACTGGAAGTCGAACCACCTGGGGAACCGGATCGAGGAGTACGGCCGTGAGAATCTCGCCCGGGAAATGGAGCGCAAGCTCTATCCGCTCCAGTACCTCCTCTACACGGTGGCCCTCAACCTGTATCTCGCACAGCGGGTTCCGGGGTATCGGTACGAAACCCACTTCGGCGGTGCCCTCTATGTTTTCCTCCGGGGGGTCGACCCGGGACGGCCAGGGTCAGGCATCTATCGTGATATCCCCCCTGCGGGGCTCATCAGCGACCTGACCTCCTGCCTGGTTGCATTCAAGGAGCAGCTCGATGGCGACTGAAACCACCGAATATCGGGACATTGACTACCGTTTCGCCGATTTCCTCTGTCGCCTCGCCCGGACGGAGGGGGGTGACCTGCGCCGGGCCGCGCTCCGCCTAAGCAGCGCCGTGGGGCAGGGGCACATCTGTCTCGATCTCTTCAATGAGGCTGAGGATGGAGAGGAGTGCGGCCGGCTTGCCGCCGCCCTGAAGGCATCCGGAGTGGTGGGTTCTCCCGGCGAGTACGTCCCCCTGGTCCTCGACGATAGCCGCCTTTATCTCTACCGTTACTGGAAATATGAGTCCGAACTTGCCGAAAAAATAATAAAAAAGGCGGCACATCGAAACCCGGTCGATGTGCCCCTTCTCCGGGATGGAATAATCCGCCTCTTTGGCCCCGTGGATGACGGTGAGACCGACTGGCAGCGGATTGCTGCAGCTGCGGCGGTTCGAGGCGGCTTTACGGCCATCTCCGGTGGGCCGGGTACCGGCAAGACTTCGACGGTCGTCAAGATCATTGCCCTTCTCCTGGAGCAGTCAGGCGGTGATGGGATGCGCGTCGCCCTCACGGCTCCGACTGGCAAGGCGGCGGTGAGGCTCAAAGAGTCGATTCGCGGTGCCAGGGAGCAGCTTGCCGATGCAACTCCCGTGAAGGACCTGATACCCGAGGAGGTGGCGACAATCCACCGGCTCCTGGGAGTCATCCCCGGATCTCACCGTTTCCGGCACCACGAAGACAATCTTCTCCCCTACGATGTGGTGGTTGTCGACGAAGCCTCCATGGTGGCACTCCCGCTCATGGCACGCCTCGTGGCAGCCATGGCGCCGGAGGCCCGGCTTATCCTCCTAGGTGATCGGGACCAGCTCGCATCGGTGGAGGCAGGCGCTGTGCTCGGCGACATCTGCGACACGGAGAGCCCCGATGGGTTCTCCCCGGAATTTTGCCGCTTCATCGAAGACACCGCAGGCGAGCATCTGGAAGGAGCCGAAACGGATGCTCCACGTCCCCCCCTCGCGGACTCCCTCATCTTTCTCCGGAAAAACTTCCGGTTCGGCTCCGGCAGCGGCATCGGCGCCCTGAGCCGGGCTGTGAACGACGGGGAGGCGGACGCGGCGCTGGCGATCCTTCGCAAAGGGGGTGCATCCGGCCTAACATGGCGTGAGACACCATCCGTCGAGACACTGGAACAAACGCTCGCATCTGAGGTCGTGGCCGGATACGTCTCGTATCTCTCCCGTGATGACCCCGCTGCAGTCCTCGCCGCCTTTGATCGATTCAGGGTGCTCTGTGCCGTTCGCGAGGGGCGGTACGGTGTCACCGGTTTGAACGAAGCAATCGAGCGGATCCTTGCCGGCAGAGGGCTCATCACTCCAAACAGTGGCTGGTACCGGGGCCGCCCGGTCATGGTGACCGTCAACGATTACGCCCTGCGGCTCTTCAACGGTGACGTCGGCATAACCCTTCCCGACCCGGATAACCCCGGGAGCCTCGCCGTCTTCTTCCCTTCCGCCGGAGAGGGGGTCAGGAAGGTGTCTCCCCTGCGGGTGCCCCGGCACGAAACGGTCTTCGCCATGACGGTTCACAAGAGCCAAGGCTCGGAATTTGACGAGATACTCCTGGTGGCCCCCCCCTACGAGAGCCCGGTGCTGACGCGGGAGCTCCTCTACACCGGCATCACCCGCGCCCGGACAGCCGCCGGACTCTGGTGCGCGGAGGAGATTTTTAGCGCTGCCGTTTCCCGTCGGATCGAGCGCAGGTCGGGGCTCCGGAAGGCCCTGAAGGGGTGATGGAAGCGAGTTTCGCAGGAGAGCTTTTTTCTTGACACACAAAAAAAGATGGGGTAGATAAGACGTCTCTTTTGCGGCGGTGTAGCTCAGCTGGTTAGAGCATACGGCTCATATCCGTAGTGTCCGGGGTTCAAGTCCCTGCACCGCCACCAATTACCTAGAAAAACCCCTCTTCGCCAAAGAGGGGTTTTTTCGTTTCCGCGCCCCCGTAGCCAGGTGCGCCCCTGGAGTGAGCCGATGAAATCGGTCCTCGCGAAAGTTTTCGCCTTTGTCGGCGAGCATTCCCTTTTCTCCCCCGGCGACACGGTAGTGGTTGCCGTTTCCGGCGGCCCCGACTCCGTCGCCCTTCTTGATATTCTCCTCGGTCTCCCTGATCTGCGCCTGAGTCTTGTTGTCGCCCATCTCAATCACTGCCTGCGCGGCGTTGAATCCGACGGAGACGAGCGTTTCGTTGCTGATCTCGCCGAATCCCGCAGCCTTCCTTTCGTAGGTGAAAGAGTCGACGTGCGGGACCTGAGTCTCCGGGAGCGCCTCTCCCTGGAGGATGCAGGCCGCCGCGCCCGCTATGAATTTTTCGACCGGGTGGCGACATGCTATGGCGCCCGGTCCGTGGCGCTCGCCCATCACGCCGACGACCAGGCCGAGACGCTCCTGCTGCGTCTTCTCCGGGGGGCCGGCGTCACGGGTTTGGCCGCCATGTCTCCCCGCAGGGATGGCCGGTACGTGCGGCCGCTCCTCTCCCTCTCCAGGCAGGAGATTGAAGGGTACCTCCACGCCAGGGGGGTTCACTCCCGCATGGACTCATCCAACGCTGATACGGCCTTTCTCCGCAACCGTATCCGCCACGAGCTCATCCCCCATCTTGCCCGTTTCAACCCCGAGATTTCCCGTCGACTTGCGGTCACTGCCGATCTTCTGGCCGCCGACGAGGAGGTGCTTGAAACCGTTGCCGCAGAGGCCCTGGGGCGGACGGTGCGGGAGGAGAGCGCCGGGCGAATGACTCTCGATGTCACCAAACTCCTCAGGGAGTCGAGGGGGGTGCGCTACCGGATCTACCGGCGGGCTTTGGCCCTCATCGGGGGTGGGCTGCAGGGAGTATCCTTCAGCCACGTGAGGCAGATCGACGATCTCGTCCACTCGCGGAAGCCGAATCTCAGAGTCGTTGTGCCCGGGGAGATAACGATCGTCCGAGCCTATGACGTGGTGAATTTCAGTGCGGGTGATGTTGAAGCAGTGTGTGAAGGGGAGTTTCTTGTGGAGGGGCCGGGGTGTTACCCCTTGCCCGCTGGTGGCGAGCTAGTGGTGGAGGTTGCGCCGCCTCCTGATAATGTGGCAACATTGCCCCCCGAACGGGCCTGCTTCGACCTTGACTCTGCTCCGTTTCCCTGGGTGGTGAGGGGGTTCCGTCCCGGCGACCGGATCAGGCCCCTTGGTATGACGGGGACCAGGAAGGTGAAGGATCTCTTCATAGACGAGAAGGTGCCGCTGGGACTTCGTCGGTTGGTTCCCCTGGTTTTCAGTAACGGCGAGCTCGTCTGGGTCTGCGGTTTCCGGACCGGACATCCCGCATGCGTCACCGAAAAGACGGTCCGCACTGTGCTCTGCGAGGTCCGCGCCACCCCGGGAATTGCCTTGAAATGACTTGTCAACCGGCACACGTTATGATAGCTATTTCAATTAATCAGATACATCGTGAATACAATGGCCAACATGGCCTTAGGACACATCCACGGGGGTAACCTTGAACCAGTTCTACAAAAACCTGGCGCTCTGGCTTGTGATCAGCTTGATGATGATTCTTCTCTTTAATCTGTTCAACAAACCTCGTACCACCCATGAGCGTCTGAGCTACAGCGACTTCATTGCCGCTGTGGATGCGGGGAAGGTGAACGCGGTCACCATTCAGGGAAGCGAGATCATCGGCAAGTTTGCCGACGGCAAGGAGTTCAGAAGCTACAAGCCCATGGACGCCACGCTCTCGGATAAGCTTCTCGAGAAGAAAATCAGCATCTCCGCCAAACCGGAAGAGGAGAAGGTCTCCTGGTTCTCCATCTTTATCTCCTGGTTCCCGCTCCTCTTCCTCGTCGGGGTCTGGATCTTCTTCATGCGCCAGATGCAGGGCGGCGGCGGCAAGGCCATGGCCTTCGGCAAGAGCCGCGCGAAGCTCCTCACCGAGGCCCAGGGACGGCTCACCTTCGAGGATGTGGCCGGGGTTGACGAGGCCAAGGAGGAACTGGAGGAAATTATCCAGTTCCTGAAGGATCCTAAGAAGTTCACCAAGCTCGGTGGCCGCATTCCGAAAGGCGTGCTCCTGGTGGGCCCTCCGGGGACTGGCAAGACGCTCCTGGCCCGTGCCGTGGCCGGCGAGGCGGGGGTTCCCTTTTTCTCGATCTCCGGCTCCGACTTCGTCGAGATGTTCGTGGGTGTCGGCGCCTCCCGGGTCCGCGACCTCTTTGTCCAAGGTAAGAAGAGTGCCCCCTGCATCATCTTCATTGATGAGATCGATGCGGTCGGTCGTCACCGTGGGGCAGGCCTCGGCGGCGGCCACGACGAACGGGAGCAGACCCTCAACCAGCTCCTGGTGGAAATGGACGGCTTCGAGTCAAACGAGGGGGTCATCCTCATTGCCGCTACCAATCGCCCCGATGTCCTCGATCCGGCCCTGCTTCGCCCCGGCCGCTTCGACCGCCAGGTGGTGGTCCCCCAGCCCGACGTGAAGGGCCGGGAGATGATCCTCAAGGTCCATACCAAGAAGACCCCCTTGTCGCCCAACGTCAATCTCGGCATCATTGCCCGCGGCACCCCTGGCTTTTCTGGTGCAGATCTGGCCAACGTGGTCAACGAGGCGGCGCTTCTCGCCGCCCGCAAGGACAAGAGCGTGATTGATATGTCGGACTTTGACGACGCCAAGGACAAGGTCCTCATGGGTGTGGAGCGCCGGAGCATGGTCATCTCGGAAGACGAGAAGAAGAATACCGCGTACCACGAGGCGGGCCATACCCTGGTGGCAAAGCTCATCCCCGGAACCGACCCGGTCCACAAGGTCTCTATCATTCCCCGCGGCCGTGCTCTCGGGATTACCATGCAGCTCCCCAGCGAGGACAAACACAGCTACTCGAAGGAGTCGCTCCTCAACCGCGTTGCCGTTCTCATGGGAGGCCGCGCAGCCGAGGATATCATCTTCGGAAGCCTGACCACCGGCGCGGGCAACGATATCGAGCGGGCCACCGAGCTTGCCCGCAAGATGGTCTGCGAGTGGGGCATGAGCGACAAGATGGGCCCCGTCTCCTTCGGCAAGAAGGAAGAATCGATCTTCCTGGGCCGCGACATGTCCATGCACAAGAACTACAGCGAGGCCACTGCGGTTGAAATTGACGGAGAGATCCGCAGGATCGTCGAGGAGAGCTACAGCCGTGTTACGACGCTCCTGAGAAACAACATCGACGTGCTTCACAAACTCTCCTTGCAGCTTATCGAGAAGGAGAACCTGACTGGCGACGAGGTCGACCAGATTATCAAGTCCGTCAGCGGGCCGGCGCCGGTTCCTGAGGGAACTCCCGCCGCCTGATGACGAGCGGTTACAAACAATCAGGCAATGCATCGTTGCCGTCTTCATGGCGGTTAGCGGGGAGATCCCTCGACCTCTCCCAACGTCCCTGCATCATGGGGATCCTGAATGTGACCCCCGATTCCTTTTCTGACGGCAGTCGGTATCTTGATCTTGATCGTGCCGCGGCGCGCGCCTTCCGGTTGGTGGAGGAGGGGGCGGACATTATCGACATAGGGGGCGAGAGTACCCGCCCCAATGTTGCACCGGTGGATGCCGAAGAGGAGTTGCGGCGGGTCGTTCCGTTGGTGGAGAGGCTTTCGGGGCGCATTCCGGTGCCGATTTCGGTGGACACTTACAAAGCGGTTGTGGCCCGCGAGGCGCTCCGGGCCGGCGCCGAAATCGTGAACGACATAAGTGGTCTCACCTTCGACCCGGCCATGGCCACCACGGTGGCGGAGGCTGCTGCGGGACTGGTGGTGATGCACACCCGCGGCAGGCCCGACTCCATGCAGAAGGATACCACCTATGGCGACCTGATCGCCGAGGTTCTCGACTCCCTCCGCAACTCCGTTTCCACAGCTGTGGCCGCTGGTGTTGCGAAGGATCGGATTGTCGTTGATCCGGGAATCGGTTTCGGCAAGAGCGTCCCGGGCAATCTGGAAATTCTCCGGCGACTCGGGGAATTTGAAAGCCTGCACCTGCCCATTCTTGTCGGCACATCACGCAAATCGTTCATCGGCACTGTTCTCGGCCGCGACGTGGATGACCGGCTTTTCGGCACAGCCGCCACGGTGGCCCTTGCGCTCGCTAACGGCGCCTCCATCATTCGGGTACACGACGTGCGGGAGATGCGTGATGTGGCCGACATGACCCATGCCGTGCTGCACCCTGACGCCAGTTGACCCGTTGGACGATCCTTCCGGGCGGTGACTCCGCCGAAATCCCTGCGGTCTGGTGACCACGATGTCCGATTCCCTGCAACTCTTCGGGTGGCGTGACCTGATAGACATTATGGTCGTCGCCTTCGTCATCTACCGGATCATCCTTCTCCTGAAGGGGAAGGTCGCCGCGCGTCTTCTGCTTATCATAGTCATTCTCGCCACGCTCTACTTTCTCACGGGCCTTGCCGGCTTCGATGCGCTCCACTGGATATTGAGCTCGTTGTTCGGCTCGTTCATCCTCATACTGGTCATCATTTTCCAGCATGATCTGCGCCGGGCCCTGGTAACCCTGGGGAGAAGCAGCAAAGGCAGAGAATATGAGATGGAAGAGGCCTCCGAGGCCATCGATGGGCTCATAACCGCCATGACCGATCTTTCAGCCCGCCGGCACGGCGCTCTCATTGTGATTGAGCGCGAAATGGGAGTTTCATCCCATCTGGAAACCGGCACCGAAATCGACGCAAAGATAACGAGCGAGATCCTGGCGTCGATCTTCCTTCCCTATTCACCTATTCACGACGGTGCCGTGGTTATTCAGCGGGGGAAACTGACGCGGGCCGGATGCTTTCTCCCTCTTTCACAGAATCCCACCATCAGTAAGACCCTCGGTACCCGCCACCGGGCGGCGTTGGGGCTGACGGAAGTTGTCGATGCGGTGGCTCTGGTGGTATCCGAGGAAACGGGGCAGATGTCGGTGGTGGCTGGCGGCAAGCTCACCCCCATGCCCGATGGGGGAAGTCTCCGCAAGGCCCTCAAGCGGCTTGTTGAGCCTCGGTGGCTCGTGTCATGAAATGGCATCGTCTTGCCCAAGACTGGGATCTCAAGCTCCTTTCTCTTGTCCTGGCCGTGATCGTCTGGGCCGGTGTTGCCGGTGTGCGCACCGCCGAGGTGGAGATCCGAGTTCCCCTTGAGGTCCGCAACATCCCTTCCGGTCTTTCGCAGGCCGATTCTCCTCCAAAGGAGATCGCAGTGACCGTCGCCGGGCCGAAAATTCTTTTGTTGAAGCTCCGTAGTGAAAGGATTATCATGCCCCTCGACGCGGGGGGGGTAGGCGAGGGAACCGCACTATTCACGGGATTTGAGCGTAGACTCGATCTCCCCCGCGAAGTGACGGTCACGCGGCTCTTTCCCGCAACCGTCGAAGTCAGGCTGATCCGAACTCCCTCCGGACAAAAACCGTAAACTTTGATATCAGGAGTAACCATGAAGAAGCTCTTTGGAACCGACGGCGTACGCGGTGTGGCGAACGTCTATCCCATGACTACAGAGATGGCCATGCAGATCGGCCGCGCTGCCGCGTATCTTTTCAAAAACGGCAATCGGCGGCATCGGATCGTTATCGGCAAGGACACCCGTCTGTCCTGCTACATGCTGGAGAATGCACTGGTGGCCGGCATCTGCTCCATGGGGGTAGATGTACTCGTGGTGGGGCCTCTGCCCACACCCGGCATTGCCAATATCACGTCGTCCATGCGGGCCGACGCAGGGGTTGTCATCTCCGCATCCCACAACGCCTTCCAGGACAATGGCATCAAGTTCTTCTCCCGGGATGGTTTCAAACTCCCTGATGAGATGGAGCTGAAGATCGAGGATCTGATCTTCTCCAAGAAGATCGATTCCCTGCGCCCCATCGCCACCGAGGTGGGAAAGGCCTATCGCATCGACGACGCCGTGGGACGCTATGTGGTTTTTCTCAAGAACACCTTTCCGAAGGAACTCGATCTCACGGGGATGAAGATTGTCCTCGATTGCGCCAACGGGGCCGCCTACAAGGTTGCGCCGGCGGTTCTGGAGGAGCTCGGGGCAGAGGTCATTCCCTACGGGATCAAACCCAACGGGACGAACATCAATGCCGGCTGCGGGTCGCTCCACCCCGAGGTGATCAGCGAGGCGGTAAAGGAGCACCGTGCCGACTTGGGAATAGCCCTTGACGGTGACGCTGACCGGGTCATCTTTGTGGACGAGTTCGGCAACGAGGTGGACGGCGACCATATCATGGCCATCTGTGCAACCGATATGATAAGACAGAAGAAGCTCCGCAAGAATACCCTCGTGGCGACAGTCATGAGCAACATGGGGCTCGATATTGCCGTGAAAAAGGCGGGGGGGAAGGTGGTAAAGACCGCCGTCGGCGACCGCTACGTGGTTGAGGAGATGCTGAAGGGGGGGTACAACCTCGGCGGCGAGCAGTCGGGCCACATGATTTTCATCGACCACAACACCACGGGCGACGGCATGCTCTCCGCCCTCCAGGTTCTCGCGATCATGCGCCGGAGCGGCAAGACCCTCTCCGAATTGGCCGAGGTAATGATTCCGCTCCCGCAGGTCCTCGTGAATGTGCGTGTGGCTGAGAAGAAGGATGTCATGACGATCCCCGAAGTGGCCGCGCTCATTCGGGGTGTCGAAGAAAAACTGAAGGACGAAGGGCGCATCCTGATCCGCTATTCGGGCACCGAGCCGCTGCTGAGAATCATGCTCGAGGGGCAGGACAAATATCAGATTACCGGCTGGGCCAAGGAGATCGCAGACCTGGTCGAGAAGAAAATCGGAGGGAAGTAGGTGGCAAAGCTTGGTGTGAACATCGACCATGTGGCGACGATCAGGCAGGCGAGGGGAGGGGAGGAGCCCGATCCTGTTGCAGCGGCTACCCTGGCAGAGCTTGCCGGAGCCGACGGCATTACCATCCACCTGCGGGAGGACCGCCGTCACATCAATGACCGGGACCTGAAGCTCCTTCGCCAGACAGTGAAGACCAAGCTCAACCTGGAGATGGCGGCAACCGCCGAGATGGTCGCCATAGCCCTTTCCGTAAAGCCCGACATGTGCACGCTGGTCCCTGAAAAGCGCCAGGAACTCACCACTGAGGGGGGGCTCGACGTGCGGATGGCCATGCAGGGGGTCGCCGAGGTGGTGGAAAAACTCCAGGACGGAGGCATCGTCGTAAGCCTCTTTGTGGACCCCGATACCGACCAGGTGAAAGCCTCCAACAAGGTGGGGGCAGATTATATCGAAATTCACACCGGAGCCTTTGCCGATGCCAAGGACTGGAAGGCCGAGCAGGCCGAGCTCGAGCGGATAGAAAACGCTGTTAAACTCGGCGTCAAGCTTGGCCTTGGCATCAACGCCGGCCACGGCCTCAACTACACCAATATCAAGAAGGTGGCAGCGCTGGGCGGAATCGAGGAATTCAACATCGGCCATTCCATCATCTCCCGGGCGGTTCTTGTGGGGCTCGACCGGGCAGTGCGGGACATGGTGGATCTCATCAAGTACGCATGAGGCACGCGTGATTTTCGGCACCGGCATCGACATCGTTGACATAACCCGTTTTGAGCGCCTTTTGGAAGAGGGCAATATCCGCCTGTTCAAACGCCTCTTCACCATCCACGAACAGGAGTACTGCGCGGGGAAGGCCCGGAGCGCCCAGCACTACGCCCTTCGCTTCGCGGCCAAGGAGGCCTTTCTCAAGGCCTGTGGCCTGGGGCTTCGCGAAGGGATGACCTGGCACGATGTTGAGGTGGTCAACGACGCACTGGGGAAACCGGAACTGCGACTCCACGGCAAGGCTCAGCAGATATTCACCGAGATGGATCTCTCCAAGACGTTTGTATCCCTTTCCCACGACGGGAATTTTGCCGTCGCCATGGTGGTTCTGGAGCGGGCATGAAGGTTGTCACCGGTGAAACCATGCAGCGGATGGACCGACGTGCCATCGAGGAGTTCGGTATTCCGGGCATCCACCTCATGGAGAATGCCGGCCGGGGATGCGCTGAGGCCATCATCGAGCAATTCGGTCCGGCGGCTGACCGGCTGGCGCTCATCGTCGCCGGCAAGGGGAACAACGGCGGTGACGGCTATGTGATAGCAAGGGTTTTGCGGGAGGCGGGGTGGGATGTCCAGACCGTCGTCCTTTCCGCCCGCGAAGAGATTTCCGGCGATGCCCGTGTCAACCTTGATCGTCTCGACCCAGCGACGGTTTCCTTTTCTCCTCCTCCGACGGGTCTTGTTCCTTTTGTTTCCCAACTGGCGCGGGCGTCGGTGGTCGTGGACGCCCTTTTCGGTACCGGACTCAGGAGCGACGTGCAGGGCACCATGGCAGAGGCTATCGAATACGTCAATGGCTCCGGGAAACCGATCGTGGCCGTTGACATCCCCTCCGGGATAGACGCGGGGAGCGGCCAAGTACTCGGTAGTGCGGTCAAGGCGGATCTCACCGTTACCTTTGCCCTCGCCAAGTTAGGCCACGTCCTGTATCCCGGCGTTGAGCACTGTGGCGAGCTCCGCGTGGTTGATATCGGAATTCCCTCTAGAGTGGCCGAGGATGCTGAAGGTGTCGATTTCATTGACTGCGAATCGGCGCGTTGTATCGTAAGGCCCCGCGATCGGCGTGCCCACAAGGGGAGCTTTGGCCACTGCTTTGTTATTGCCGGCTCCACCGGCAAGACGGGCGCCGCTGCCATGGCTGCAAACAGTGCAGTTCGTGCCGGAGCGGGTCTTGTTACCCTGGCGGTGCCGGCAAGCCTTAACGCCATCCTGGAGATGAAGACCACCGAGGCCATGACGCTGCCGCTCCCCGACGGCGGAAGCGGTCACCTGTCGGAGGATTCTGCTCCGGCCGTGGTGGAAGCCCTTGACGGCAAATCAGCGGTTGCCCTGGGGCCGGGCATCTCCTGGCATCCTGACACGGCTCGTCTGGTCCGGCATCTTGTCACCGAGATTGAGGCTCCCCTGGTGATCGATGCCGATGGTCTGAACGCCCTGTCCGAAGATCCCGGCTTACTGCTTCACAAACGAAGCAGGTGTCTCGTTCTCACCCCCCACCCGGGAGAAATGGCCCGTCTGACCGGCACTTCCACCGTGGCAGTCGAGGAAGACCGGATCGCAACGGCACGGGCATTTGCTGCGCGGTATGGCGTGTATCTGATACTTAAGGGCGCACGTACGGTCGTTGCTTCTCCGGACGGGCGGGTAGCCATAAACGGAAGCGGCAACCCCGGCATGGCTTCCGGAGGGATGGGGGACGTCCTTACGGGGATTTTGGCATCGCTCCTGGGCCAGGGATACCCCCCCTATGACGCTTGTCGGCTCGGCGTTTTTATTCACGGTCACGCTGCGGATCTGGTGGCTGACGACAAAGGGGAGATCGGCATGTCGGCCGTCGACGTCCAGGAGCGAATCCCCTGGGCATTTCAAAACGCTCACAACATGATGGAATGAAAGGAATTATTATGCAGAATGTTCGAGACATAATGACGACGGATGTCGTTTCGGTCAAAAAGGAAACCACGATCAGGGAGCTGGCAGAGCTTTTTACGAAACATCGGGTTGGCAGCGTGCCGGTTGTGGATGACAACGGAAACCTCATCGGAATCGTGACCGAGTCGGATCTGATTGAGCAGGACAAGAGTCTCCATATCCCCACGGTCATCTCGCTCTTCGACTGGGTCATCTACCTGGAGAGCGAGAAGAAGTTCGAGAAGGAACTCCAGAAGATGACGGGGCAGACGGTTGGCGATATTTACACCGACACGGTGGAGACGGTGACGCAGGACACTCCGGTGAACGACGTGGCTGACCTCATGGCCAGCAAGAAGCTCCATGCCGTACCGGTTGTCGAGGGTAAACGGCTCGTTGGTATAGTTTCCCGTATTGACCTCATAAAAACGATGATCAAATAGCACGCCGTGATTTCCCTTTGTTCGCATAGTGTCGAAGAAACCGTCTCTCTGGGTGAGCGGCTTGGCCAGCTGGTGGAACCGGGGGGCTTCATTGCCCTCTCCGGTGACCTTGGCTGTGGCAAGACCCAGTTCGTCAGAGGGGTGGCCTCCGGCTTGGGGATTGACGATTCAGTTCCCATTACGAGTCCCACGTTTACCCTCCTGAACGAGTACCCGGGGAGGGTCAGGCTCTATCACTTCGATCTCTACCGCCTCCGGGGAGGAGACGATATCGCAGAGCTTGGTTTCGACGAATACTTCCATGGAAACGGCGTCTGTCTCGTGGAGTGGGCTGAGCGGTTGGGTGGTGATCTCCCTGACGAACGGCTTGATATTATGTTTGAGTATGCAGGTGAAACGGAGCGAAGAATCGACATAATCGCCCATGGGTTCAACCATGAGGCTTTATTAAAAAAATGTTTTGACCGTCGTCCTGATTCCTGCTATTAACTGACGACGCGAAGCGGCATATTCATTAGACCTCGACGCACTGACCATACATAAAGGAGGAACTGTAGATGGCTCTGGTGGTCCAAAAATACGGCGGCACCTCGATGGGATCGATTGAACGGATCCGCAATGTTGCCAAGAGAGTCGCCAAGACCTATGATGCAGGCAACGACATGATGGTCGTCGTCTCGGCAATGTCAGGGGAGACCAACAAGCTCGTGGCGCTGGCCAATGAGGTGTGCGAGTTCCCGGATAACCGCGAGTACGACGTCCTGGTTGCCTCCGGCGAGCAGGTCTCCATAGCACTTCTTGCCATGTGCCTCAAGTCCATGGGATATAAAGCTAAATCATACCACGGTTGGCAGGTTCCGATCATTACCGACAGCGCTTTCAGTAAGGCCCGTATTGAGGAGATTCCCGATACCAAGGTCAGGGCTGACCTCAAGGATGGAACCATCGTCATCGTTGCCGGGTTCCAGGGGATCGACAAGGCAGGGAACGTGACTACTCTGGGCCGCGGTGGCTCCGACACGTCGGCCGTTGCTTTGGCAGCCGCAATGAAGGCTGATGTCTGCGAGATCTACACCGACGTTGACGGAGTCTACACCACTGACCCCAACATCTGCGAGGACGCCCGCAAGATTGACAAGGTATCCTACGACGAGATGCTTGAGCTTGCGAGTCTCGGGGCAAAGGTTCTCCAGATCCGTTCGGTTGAGTTCGCCAAAAAGTACAATGTGGATGTGCATGTCCGTTCAAGCTTCAATGACAATCAAGGTACTATGGTTACCAAGGAGGATAAGGATATGGAAGCTGTACTCGTCTCGGGTATCGCCTACGACAAGAATGAAGCCAAGATTGCCGTCATGGGCGTACCCGACAAGCCGGGGATTGCCGCCAAGATTTTGTCGGCCCTTTCTGATGCCAATATCTCGGTGGACATGATTGTCCAGAATGTTAGTGGAGGAGATCTCACTGATTTCACCTTCACCGTCACCAAGGCCGACTTCAAAAAAGCTCTTGCCATTACCAAGGAAGTGGCCACGGAGATCAAGGCAACGGGTGTGACGGCCGACGAAAGTATCTCCAAGGTCTCCATTGTCGGCGTCGGGATGCGGAGCCATGCTGGCGTCGCCACCAAGATGTTCCAGACCCTGGCCCAGGAGGGAATCAATATCCAGATGATTTCCACCTCCGAGATCAAGGTTTCTGTTGTCATTGATGCCAAGTACACGGAACTCGCCGTGAGGGTGCTCCACGAGGCATTCGGCCTTTCCGGCAAATAATTCAGGCCCTTATCAAGCGTAATCGTGTATAGCGTCTAGTGTCCGGTGAACCCCGGTACGCTAAACGCTATATGCGTATCTAATACTTTCATTTCAAAGGTGAAACTATGAGCTTCGTTAAACTCTACGATACCACGCTTCGTGATGGCACCCAGGCGGAAGATATATCATTTCTCGTTGAGGACAAGATCCGCATCGCCCATAAGCTGGATGAGATCGGAATCCATTACATCGAGGGGGGATGGCCCGGCAGTAACCCCAAGGATGTGGCCTTCTTCAAGGATATCAAGAAGGAGAAGCTCGATCAGGCGAAGATCGCCGCCTTCGGTTCCACCCGGCGGGCCAAGATAACACCTGACAAGGACCACAACCTGAAGACCCTTGTGCAGGCCGAGCCTGATGTCTGTACCATATTTGGCAAGACTTGGGATTTTCACGTTCGGGAAGCGCTTCGGATCTCACTTGAGGAGAATCTGGAACTGATCTTCGATTCTCTCGAATACCTGAAGGCGCGAGTTCCCGAGGTCTTCTACGACGCGGAGCACTTCTTCGACGGTTACAAGGCCGATCCTGACTACGCTATCAAAACCCTCAAGGCGGCCCAGGATGCCAAGGCCGACTGCATCATTCTCTGTGACACCAACGGCGGCACTATGCCGTTCGATGTTGTGGAGATCATCCGCGAGGTTCGCAAACACATTTCTGCGCCCCTTGGCATCCACACTCACAATGACTCCGAGTGTGCAGTCGCCAACTCTCTCCATGCGGTCAACGAGGGAATCGTCCAAGTCCAGGGAACCATCAACGGTTTCGGTGAGCGGTGCGGCAACGCCAACCTCTGCTCCATCATTCCGTCTCTCAGGCTGAAGATGAAGAAGGAGTGCGTGAGCGACGAACAACTGAGAAAGCTCCGGGAGCTTTCCCGTTTCGTGTACGAGCTGGCGAACCTCTCCCCCAACAAGCATCAGCCCTATGTGGGTAACTCGGCCTTTGCCCACAAGGGGGGAGTCCATGTGAGCGCCATTCAGCGCCATCCCGAGACATACGAGCACATGCGTCCCGAGTTGGTTGGTAACATGACGCGTGTACTCATTTCCGACCTTTCCGGCCGTTCCAACATCCTCGCCAAGGCCGAGGAGTTCAATATCAACATGGATAGCAAGGATCCGGTTACCCTTGAGATTCTCGATAACATTAAAGAGATGGAGAACCGGGGCTACCAGTTCGAGGGGGCCGAGGCTTCCTTCGAGCTTCTGATGAAGAGAGCCCTCGGTACCCATCGGAAATTTTTCTCGGTTATCGGCTTCCGCGTCATTG
Source organism: Geobacter sp. (assembly GCF_030834625.1). Classification (NCBI taxonomy): domain Bacteria; kingdom Pseudomonadati; phylum Thermodesulfobacteriota; class Desulfuromonadia; order Geobacterales; family Geobacteraceae; genus Geobacter; species Geobacter sp. The sequence goes on along the minus strand of NZ_JAUQXO010000010.1, from coordinate 65,072 downwards.
ACGAAAAGCGCCACGAGGACCAGAAGCCGTTCTCCGAGGCGACCATCATGGTCAAAGTTGGCGGTAAGGTGGAACACACGGCTGCTGAAGGCAACGGCCCGGTTAACGCCCTCGACAATGCACTTCGCAAGGCCTTGGAGAAGTTCTACCCGAAGTTGAAGGAGGTGAAGCTCCTCGACTACAAGGTACGCGTTCTCCCGGCGGGTCAGGGGACTGCATCGTCCATTCGGGTTCTTATCGAGTCCGGTGACAAGGAAAGCCGTTGGGGAACTGTAGGCGTTTCCGAAAACATTATCGATGCCTCCTACCAGGCTCTGATCGACAGCATCGAGTACAAACTCCACAAAGCAGACGAAGCGGAGGCAGTCAAGAAGTGAATTGCCGGGCGCGACTCCTTGTGCTCTGGAGTCTTGCAGCACTGGCAAGTCTTGTTTTGATCATTAAAGGCCGGGGAATGTTACCCACAACGGGGGCATCCTCGGCCTTTTCTCTTGCCGGCCCGGACGTCATTCGGGTCAAGGTCACCGGCGTTCAAGGTAAAGCAGGAGTCTATTGCCTTCCTCATGGTTCGGTGCTAGGGAGCGTCATAAATATGGCGCCTCACGGATTGAATATAGAATCTGCTAAACTTGAGGACTCCACTCGTCAATTGAAGGACGGTGAGTGGGTAATCTTCAACATAACTGGAGTAGAAGCCACCAGAATATCGACAATAATGATGTCCGCTGCAGAGAGGATGCTCTTGGGTGTTCCCCTTGATCCCTCTTCCCTGACTGAGTCAGACTGGGAGCGACTTCCAGGAATAGGTCCAGTCCTTGCGCGAAGGATTGTTTTGGACCGTCAATGTAATGGCGGTTTTAGGTCTGTCAGAGATCTCGAACGAATTCCCGGGATAGGGAGGATAACCGTAGACAGAATAGAACGATACTTTTGAGTTCTTGTATCTCGTTGAATTAGTGTTGTTTATCAGAATCAGGCTCTCTTGTGTATGCATGAATCATAAAATAATGTTCTGGTTGGCATATATGGTGAAACCCCCATAGCACTCACAACAAACTTTACAGTGGGGGGCCGCCAAATGAAATGTCCGAAATGCAAGGGAAGAATGTTCGCGGAGAAGTTTTACGATTTTGTAAGATCATTCGACGCATGGAAGTGCACCTGCTGCGGCGAAGTGATAGACCAGACAATCCTGGCTAATCGCGCGAGGAACTATAACCTCTTCTTGGGCTAGCAGGATATCCCAAGAGGATCCAAAGAGGGGAAAGCAAAGTCTTTCCTCTCTTTTTTTGTCTCTAGTGTGACCCGACAGGGAGTGGTTCCATGATGCACGGGGCTGAAATTCGGGATACGAAGCGTTTCACGGAAGAGATGCTTGACTGGGTCAGGGGCAGAGGGAAGATACTGATTGTAATCCACGATAATCCCGACCCTGACTGCCTTGCTTCGGCCATGGCGCTTCGTCATCTCTTTGTCATGAAGGTAAATCGGGAAGCCACGATTGCCTTTTCGGGGATGATCAGCAGGAGCGAGAACCTAGCCATGGCAAAGGAGCTCGAAATCCCCCTAACCCCCATGGGTGTTGTTGATTTTCGGGAGTTCTCAGTAATCTGCATGCTGGACACTCAGCCGGGGACCGGCAACAACTCTCTACCCTCCGATATCAGGGTTGATATCCTTATCGATCATCATCCAATGAGGGAGGCGAGTCTGAAGTGCAGATGGGTTGATATTCGTGATGATTATGGTGTTACAGCAACCATCCTGTATGAGTATCTCGTGGCACAGGGTGTCTATATGGGAACCAAGCTGGCAACGGCACTCTTTTACGCCATAAAGTCCGAAACACAGGACCTCGGACGGGAGGCGAATAAGCCTGACCGGGATGCCTACATCAAACTCTTTCCTCTTACCAACAAGAAGCTTCTCTACGAAATCACCCACCCGAAACTCCCTACCGAATACTTCCTCATGGTAAATCGGGCGCTCGAAAACACCAAAATCTATGGGAAACTCCTGATAACAAACCTCGCAAAGGTGAGCTTTCCGGAAATAGTTGCCGAAATGGCCGACTTCTTTCTCAAGCTGGAAGGAATCGAGCTGGTGCTTACCATGGGGCACTACGGTGATGGGATGCTATTATCGCTGCGCACGATTCGTCATGACATAAATGCTGGAGTCCTCATACGGCGTCTCGTGGAGGGGAGAGGGTGTGCAGGCGGGCATGGCATGATGGCTGGGGGGAAGATTGACAAGGTGTCCAGCTCGCCAGACGCAATTCATGAAGCAGAAACTTTTCTCACCAAGAGAATCCTTGCAGAGCTCCGGATAACCGACGCTTACCCGCAAACATTTCATGACCTCAGAGAGAAGCGAACTTCGGGCGGTTAGAGTCCGGAGCCGATCCGTCGGGCAGGATTGACAACGTCAAGCCTATCGTTTAGTGTACACAGCCTCATATTACAATGGAAAAGGAGTATTATGCGTTCGGATGGCCGTGGGGCACGTAGCCTCAGAGAGATCAGAGTTACGAGGCACTTTATAAAGCATGCCGAAGGATCCGTGCTTGTTGAGTTTGGCGACACCAAGGTCGTCTGCACAGCGTCGGTGGAGGAAAGCGTTCCTCCCTTTCTCAGGGGCAAAGGTACTGGTTGGGTTACCGCCGAGTACTCGATGCTTCCTCGCTCAACACATACCCGTTCTTCACGGGAAGCCGCCCGAGGTAAAATCGGCGGAAGAACCCATGAAATACAGCGGCTAATCGGTCGTTCGCTCAGGGCCGTCACAGATTTGACGCTTCTTGGGGAGAGAAGTATTCTCATCGATTGCGATGTGCTTCAAGCCGACGGCGGAACAAGGACTGCCTCAATAACAGGCGCCTATGTTGCGCTGGTGGATGCCCTGCGCTTGCTTGTAGAGCGAGGCGTATTACCTGCGGTTCCCTTGAAGGAAGCCGTTGCTGCAGTCAGTGTCGGAATCGTGGACGGCGAAATTTTGTTGGATCTGAATTATGTGGAGGATTCAGCGGCCGAAGTAGACATGAACTTTGTCATGACTTCGTCTGACAGTTTTGTTGAAGTTCAGGGTACTGCTGAATCGGAACCATTTACCGTTGAGCAGATGGACGGTATGCGCTCCGTCGCTATAGAAGGAATACGAATGCTCTTCACAATTCAGGAAGAGGCGCTTTCCCGGTGAACAGCTTGATTGTCGCCACGCGGAATATGGGCAAGCTCCTGGAGATCAAAAAGATCCTTGAGGGGGTCCACTACCGCATATACTCCCTTGCTGACTTTCCCGATCTTCCCGAGATTGAGGAGGATGGTGCAACGTTTGAGCAGAATGCGGTCAAGAAAGCTTCTACTATTGCTAAAATATCTGGAATTCCGACTCTGGCTGATGATTCCGGGCTGGTCGTCGATGTCCTCGGTGGGAGACCGGGCGTTTTCTCCGCCCGCTATGCGGGGCCGGATGCCACAGACGAGATGAACAATGCGAAGCTCATTGAAGAGTTGCGAGGAGTTCCGGTTGAACGTCGTGGGGCGGCTTTCCATTGTGTGATTGCCCTCTGTTTGCCCGAAGGTGCATGCACGACATTTTCTGGTGAATTGAGAGGAACCATCCTCGAAGCTCCGCAGGGTAGAGAGGGGTTTGGATATGATCCTCTTTTCTTTGTGGATGAGGAGGGAGTGTCCCTTGCTGAGCTGCCCCTGGAGAGAAAGAATCGTCTCAGCCACCGCGGCAAGGCACTGGAGTTACTGAAGAAAATTTACCAAGAGATGGCGCTGAATAAATAAAGCTTGCATGCTCTCCAGGGGTGTGCTACTAATGCAGCCTCTTTCGGGGTGTAGCGCAGCCTGGCTAGCGCACCTGCCTTGGGAGCAGGGGGTCGGAGGTTCGAATCCTCTCACCCCGACCATCTCTGCGCCTGTAGCTCAGCTGGATAGAGCAACGGACTTCTAATCCGTAGGTCAGAGGTTCGAATCCTCTCAGGCGTGCCAGAAATTCCCAAATAAAAACTTATAGTTACGAAAGAAAGGCCACCTCAAAGCAAGGTGGCCTTTCTTTTTGGGTGCAGGCCGGGACCGGAGACGAGCCGCTCGGTGCTTACCCGGCCATGCTCGGCCCGCAGGTGGAGGAGCAACTCCGTCTCCAGTTCGTTGCGGGGTGCGAAGTCGGCGTGTCCCCCTTCGCTGGGGAGCGGCCGGTCATGTCGTTCCAGGCCTCATTCCCCGCCCATACGCCGCTATCCTCGTGCTAGATGGTTGCTCCCATGAATGCTCCTCACGTGTATTCTCTGCCGACTCAGCCTGCGCCGGCAGGAGCGCGGGCAAGCATGACCGCCAGAGAGTGCGGCGGCAGTTCATAGGTCCCACTTTTCACCTCTATTGCGTCTTCCATCGGCACGATGTCAGCGGGCGAGGCGAGTGAGGTGTCAATCCAGCGGCGCCAGATGCCGCCGGGGAGTTCACGGGGCGGCGGCAACTCGAAGGCAAGGGCTTCCTGCCAGGCATTGACCATGTAATGGAAGACGAACCGGCCCGACAGGTTCCAGACCGTGAAGGCAGTGCTGTGCGAATCGTGTTCCCAGTCGGGTCTGCCGAGTCTGACCCCGTGCCACTCCAGCCGTGCCTGGCCAAGGAGCTGGTTCAGGGTGAGGCCTGGATCCTTCGCCGCAAGGTTGCGTTTCAGCCGTGAAGCAATCAGAAGACGCACGAAGCGATGGACGTCTGCGTGCCGGTCAAGGAGCCTCCAGTCGAACCAGCTGGTCTCGTTGTCCTGACAGTAGGCGTTGTTGTTCCCACCTTGGGTCCGCCGCATCTCGTCTCCCATGAGGAGCATCGGCGCTCCGAGGGAGAGGAGGGTCAGTGTCAGGAAGTTCTTCACCTGGCGGTTGCGGATTGCCTCTACAACGGGGTCGTCCGCGGGGCCTTCGACCCCGCAGTTCCAACTCAGGTTGTGATCGCACCCATCGCGGTTCTGCTCACCATTGGCCTCATTGTGTTTGCGGTCGTATGAGACCAGATCGTTGAGCGTGAAGCCGTCGTGACAGGTGACGAAATTGATGCTCTGTTCCGGTTCCCGCTCCACGTGGCCGTAAATATCGGGACTGGCCAGGAGCCGTGAGGCGAACCCCGAGATCGTCCCTGCGTCACCCCTGAGAAAGCTCCGCACGTCATCCCGGAACCTGCCGTTCCACTCCTTCCAGAATTCGCCGGCGAAACTGCCCACCTGGTAGAGTCCCGCAGCGTCCCATGCCTCGGCTATGAGCTTGATCCCTGCCAGCACCGGGTCGGTCTCTATGTCGAGGAGGATCGTTGGGGCCTCCATGGGGCAACCATGCTCATCTCGGCTCAGGATGGAGGCAAGATCGAAACGGAACCCGTCCACGTGCATCTCGCTCACCCAGAAGCGGAGGCTGTCGAGGATCATCCTGCGGACAACCGGGTGATTGGCGTTGAGGGTGTTCCCCGTTCCGGTGAAGTTGGCGTAGCGGGAGCGGTTGTGATCCAGGATATAGTAGGCGTCGTTCTGCAGGCCCCGGAAACAGAAATTGGGGCCATGTTCATCACCCTCGGCGGTGTGGTTGTAAACCACGTCGAGGATCACCTCGATGCCAGCCCGATGGAGCGCCTTCACCATATCCCGGAACTCCTCCACCGGGCCCAGCGGGCCGCCGCGCGAGGAGTATCCATGGTGGGGGGCGAAAAAGGAGACGGGGGCATAGCCCCAGTAGTTGAGCCGTCCCGGCGGCGCGTCGTGGGGATCGAACTGGAAAACCGGCAGAAGTTCCACAGCCGTCACACCCAGTTCGGTCAGATAGGGGATTTTCTCGATGACTCCCGCGAAGGTGCCGTGCTTTTCCGGGGAGACGCCGGAACTGGGATGTCTGGTGAAACCCCCAACGTGCATCTCGTAGATCACGGTCTGGGAAAAGGGGCGCTTCAGGGGGCAATCCCCCTCCCAGTCATAGCCGCGGGCATCGAGCACTACGCTCTTCATGGCGACAGCCGCTGTATCACCGGGCCGACAGGCGGCGGACCGGTCGTAGCCGGCCGGTACGGCTATTCCCCTGCCATAGGGGTCGAGCAGAACCTTGTCGCCGTCGAAGCGCAGACCCTGACGGGGGGCCCAGGGACCGTGTGCGCGGTAGGCATAGATCTGCCCCCCTGTCAGTTCCGGCACGAAGACGTGCCAGTAGTGGTAGGTGCGGTGCCGGCCCCGGTCGAGGGGGATAACCCTGGCAGGCACCCCATCGTCTGCCCGGTCGAACAGCAGCAGTTCCATGCCGGTGCTGTCTTCGGAGTAGACCGAGAAATTCACTCCATCCCGGTGAACCGTGGCCCCGAGGGGCGAGGTGTTCCCCCTTGTCTGCTCTCCGAAAGCCGTGCATGTCCCTTCAGTGGGCCTCATCAACTATTTTCTTCCTTTCTGGTTTGACCTGCCTTTGTTTGGGCAGTCTCGTCCATGGATGCAACCGCCTCTTTCAGCTCTTGATTTGCACCTTGTATCTCAAAGCATTTCCAGGGGCTGGCCGGTGGAGGCCAGTACGCTGTTCCAGAGCCACCCCGAGGGATCGATCTTCTTCCGGGCGCTGGTGGCCAGGGCGATCGGCACATGGGTGAACTGGTGGTTCCAGAAGCCGACCACCATATTGGTGCGCCCGCCCATGCCGGCATGGACGGCATTCTGCCCCAGCAGCAGGCAGAGGACCGAGTCGTGGGGATTGGCCGGCAGGCTGCGGATGATGTAGCTCGGGTCGATGTACTTAAGGTTGACCTCCCGACCGGCGCGGGCAAAGTGCCCCTTGATTGCGTCCCGGAGGAAGGTGCCGATGTCGCCTAGCTTGACGTTGCCCGATGCGTCGCGCTCGGCCGAGGCTGAGAGGAGTTCCTGTCCGGCCCCCTCGGCAACCACCACCACGGCGTGGCCCCGGTGCGTCAGGCGCTCCTCCAGGCACCGCAAAAGCCCATAGAGGGAGAAGGGGACTTCGGGCACCAGGCAGTAGTTTACCTGGCTGTCCACCAGGGACGCGTAGGCGGCGATGAAGCCCGAGTCGCGCCCCATAAGCTTCACCAGGCCGATGCCGTTGCGAGCCCCCTGGGCCTCGGCATGGGCGGCGGAGATGGCCCGCTGTGCCTCGGCCACGGCGGTTTCGAAACCGAAGGTTTTCTGCACGAAGGAGATGTCGTTGTCAATGGTCTTGGGGATGCCGATGACGCTGAGGGGGAGCCCCCGCCGACGGGCCTCCGCCGCAATGGCGCTTGCCCCCTTGAGGGTTCCGTCACCCCCCACCGTGAAGAGGATTCCGATCCCCACCTCCGCCAAGTAGTCCACCATCTCGGCCGGTTCCTGGGGGCCTCGGGAAGAGGCGAGGATTGTCCCCCCCAGTTCGCCGATCTGGCTCACCGTCTCGGGAGTCAGCTCCAGCGGGGTGTGGCCGAGGCGCTTTACAAGCCCCTCGTAGCCGTACCGAAAGCCGTAAATTTTGCGCACGCCATAGTGGTGGTGCAGGCTCAGGGTCACGGAGCGAATCACGTCGTTGATTCCCGGACAGAGGCCGCCGCAGGTGACGATGCCGCAGGCGATGGCCGACGGATCGAAGAAGAGCCGCTCCCGTGGCCCGGCCAGCTCCAGGGCCGGCGGCTCCTTGCCCGCTTCGATGTACCGCCTGACCTCAGTGGGACTCGTGTGGTACAGGATCCGCTCATCGTCGCCGGTGAACCGCATTCCCTCCATGGGGGAGGGAATGCGGCACGGACCGAGTCGCTCGATGGTAAAATCGAGATTTGGATCGTTCATGGGGTGTCCTCTCTGAATATTTTTCACCCCCCTGGTAGTTGCTCATCCGGAAACTCCGGATGAGCAACTATTTCACGACATAGTCGGCAATACTCTGAACGATCTTCTGGTTCTTGACCTTGCCGTTATTGAAGATCAGATGGTAGTACCGGGGATCGCGCTCGTCTGCGTCCAGGAGTTTTCGGATGACCCTGTTCCGTTCTTTCTGCTGTTCTACGACGAGGAGTTCAGCATCCTGTTTCGACAGGTTCATCCGCCGGGCCATGGATTGGACCTTGAAGTTCTGATCAGCAATCAACCGGAAATGGTGACAGTTTTTCATGTGCTGCGTTATGATTGCCGCCCCCAGACCGACGAAGACGGCGTTTCCTGCCGTGGCGATCGACACGACCTGCTCGACGAGGAATTGATAGTAGTCGCGGTCGCTTTTCCACTTCGGGGAAAGTGTGGCGAACATATCGTCAAGCCAGCGGGGTTTTTGCCCAAGAGAGCGTATGATGTCCTCGGAGATGTTTTTCTCCTTGGCGACCTCGTCGAGGAGCGACTTGTCGACCAGTATCCACACTTCGTCGGTCATCCTCTCAAGCAGTTTTACCAGCTCTTCACCAACCGGGAACGCCTCGCAGCCGAATTCCCGGGAGAGGGTGATGGTCGGTTTCTGTGGAGCACCCTTCACCAGCGTCTTGGCGCGGTGGCTGAGCTCGTGGTAAGCCTTCATCCTTTGTTCAGCGGAAGGGGTAAGCAGTTTTACAGCCATGATAACCTCCTCTGGATCGAATAGTCATTGCTGAGTCAAGTATACCTCAGCATTTCCGCAGTTCCTCCCCTGATCCATTGTGCATTCAAGATTTAGGAAAGAAAGATTTTATTTTTCTTATGGCCTTTTGGGGCACTTCTCTCTTATTGTTGGTCACACACTCTGGAAAGAAAAGGACACATTTTCACCATGGCTCTTCCGTCCACGATTCATCGCGCCACCATTCAGCTTTCCCATGTAGACCGCGGTATCTACGAAACCTTCCAGACCACCCTTGCCCGGCACCCGTCGGAGACGGCAGAGCGACTGGTGCTGCGCCTGCTGGCCTATGCCATCTGCTACGAGCCTGACCTGACCTTTACCAAAGGGATCTGTGCCGGGGACGAACCCGATTTGTGGAGCAGGGGGCCGGACGGCCGGGTGTCGCTCTGGATAGAGGTGGGGACGCCGGAACCGGAACGGTTGCTCAAGGCGAGTCGCCATGCCGGTCGGACAGTGCTGCTGGCCAGCGGCCCGAGCCGTTTCCGGTGGGACGAACAGTATCGGGCCAAATTGGCTGACGTACCCAATCTCGTGGTTTTGGGTATCGATTTCGCGTTTGTCAGCCAAGTGGCCGCCGGGCTGGAGCGGTCCATTGCGTGGGATCTGACGATTACCGGTGGGACCATCTATCTCACCAGTGCTGGGAAAACGCTGGAGTGCGCCCTGGAGGTCCTGAAGGGGCAGCTTTCCAGCTGGCAAATCAGCGGGACTCCCTGAGCATACGGGTCAGCAGGCGGTCCAGGGCCGACGCAAATTTCTGGCGGTCGGTCATTCCCAGTTGGGCCGGACCCCCTTGCACCAGGCCGGCTGCCCGCAGGTCGTGCATCAGGTCCCGCATGGAAAGCCGTTCGCCCACGTTGTCTTCGGTGTAGACCTCGCCCCGCGGATCGATGGCTACCCCTTCCCGGGCGACAATCCGGGCCGCAAGGGGGATGTCGGCGGTGATGACAAGGTCGGTCGCTGCCGCGTGCTCGGCAATGTAGTCATCGGCCGCATCGGGCCCCTCGGCTACCCGCACCGATGTCACCATTCGGGAATGGGACCGTGACAGGTCGGTGTTGGCCACCAGGCATACCGGCACCTGCAACCGGGTGGAAGCACGAAAGACAATCTCCTTGATGACCCGTGGGCAGGCATCGGCATCAATCCAGATCTTCACTAGTTCTCCTTGTACTCACCGACAGATCCGTGGGGCCGTCTGTATTGGCCTCCAGATGGTTCGCAGTCGCGCAAGTTCGCGGCCGTCGGCCGCGGTGATCTTTTGGAGGACAAGGGTTGCGGAGTCCTTTTCAGTGCAGGCACTGGAGACGGTTATCTCTTCACCGGCCAGGGCCTCGGCCAGATAGCCGCGCCTTGACTGGTATCCCCAGGAGCGTCAGGTGCTCTGTGGCTGCTTCCTGCAGGTATCCAAGGATCGTCGTGGGGCGCAGGAATCCGCTTGAGTCTACATCGAAGGTTCGTATGGTATAGGTGGTTTCAATGAGTGGGGTTGCCGTTGTCATAGGGTTTTCGTTCTAGCAGATTCGCGTCGGTCGCGCCACCGCTTTTCTTTATAGCGGATTCTCCCGTCGACAGTGATGCATTTGCTCGAAGGACTCATAGGGGGTACACTTCACCCATTGCCTGACGATGACTCGCAAGGAGGTAGACATGGAACAGAGGTCCTGGACCCCGGCCGATCTGCTGCAGCTCTCTGGTGGCTACTGGAGCGCCTGTGCGCTGCACGCAGCCGTGGCACTCGATGTTGTGACTCCGCTGGCAGGAGAGGCGCTCACTGCGGCGGATCTGGCCGGACGCCTCGGCACCGACGTGCGTGGGCTTGCCATGCTTCTCAACGCCCTGACGGCCATGGACCTGGTGGATAAGCAGGGTGATCTCTATGCCGCCACGACCTTCGCGGCGCGGTTTCTCTCCAAAAGTTCGCCGGAGTATTTGGGGTACATAATCATGCATCATCACCACCTCATGGCAGGGTGGTCGCGCCTGGACGAGGCGGTGCGAACCGGAGGGCCGGTGCGGGAGAGCTCCTCCCACGGCGACGACGAGGGGGCGCGGGAGAGCTTCCTCATGGGGATGTTCAATCTGGCCATGCAGAGTGCGCCGCGGATTGCGCCCCTGATCGATCTAGCTGGCCGCCGCAGGCTCCTGGACCTGGGGGGAGGTCCCGGCACGTGGGCTATCCACTTCTGCCGCCAGAATCCCGGTCTTGAGGCGGTAGTCTACGACCTCCCCACTACCCGACGCTTCGCCGAAGAGACCATTGCCCGCTTTGGCCTCGCAGAGCGGATCGCATTCACGGCAGGCGATTTCCTTGACGGTGATCTCCCGCAGGGCTTTGACGTGGTCTGGCTGTCGCATATCCTGCACGCCTATGGTCCGGACCAGTGTGCCGTTATTCTGAAGAAGGCGGTGGCGGCCCTGGAACCGGGAGGGCTTCTCCTGATTCAGGAGTTTATCCTGGATGACGTCAAAAGCGGCCCCCTCTTCCCGGCGCTCTTCTCCCTGAACATGCTTGTCGGTACCCCGGCCGGCCAGTCCTACGCCGAAGGGGAGCTCTGCGCCATGATGACCGCAGCCGGGCTCTGCGACGTGAGACGCCTGCCCCTGGAGTTGCCGAACGGTGCCGGGGTCATTGCCGGCACGGTACCCGGGAGTTCCATCGCCGTGGCTTTGAATTCTGCCGGTAATGGCCTCTGCAGCCATGTTTAGCCGTTGACTTGCCCCGTTCTTTGGCGTTAGAATCCGGCCGTTGAACCTGGCCGTATATCCTGAACCAGCCCCAGGTATGCCTCAGCACCTGGGGTTTTTATGTGCACAATGACCGATACGCCGCTAACCATACTGCAGTGCCCGCGCTGCCGCAAGGAGACTCACTGGCAGGGGAATCCCTTCCGCCCCTTCTGTTCGAAGCGGTGCAAGACGATGGATCTTGCCGCCTGGGCCGACGAGGAATACCGCATCGCCAGCGAGGAGAAGCCCGCCGACGATGAGTCGAACGATAACGAGTAAAGGAGTTCCCATGTCCGACGTACGTCTCCGCTTCGCGCCGAGCCCCACCGGCTACCTCCATGTGGGAGGGGCGCGGACTGCGCTCTTCAACTGGCTCCTGGCCCGCAAGGAGAAAGGGACCTTTATCCTTCGCATCGAGGATACCGACGTGGCCCGCTCCACCCAGGAATCGGTGGACGCCATCCTCGAGGGGATGTCCTGGCTCGGTCTCGACTGGAACGAGGGCCCCTTCTACCAGTCGGAGCGGTTCCCCGTCTACAAGAAGTTCGTGGAGAAGCTCGTCGCCGAAGGAAGGGCCTACCGGTGTTACTGCACCTCCGAAGAGCTGGAGGCCAAGCGTGAGCAGGCCATGAAGGAGGGACGCAAGCCCAAGTACGACGGCACCTGCCGCAACCTCACGGAGGAGATCGCCGGAAAACCGTACGTGATCCGTTTCAAGGCCCCCCATGAGGGGGTAACCGCCTTCGACGACCTCATCAAGGGACGGATATCCTTCAATAACGACGAGCTGGACGATCTCATCATCCAGCGCAGCGACGGCACCCCCACCTACAACTTCGTGGTGGTGATCGACGACGCCACCATGGGGATTACCACCGTCATCCGGGGAGACGACCATATCAATAACACTCCGCGCCAGATCCTCCTCTACGAGGCTCTCGGCTACCCGGTGCCCCGCTTCGCCCACGTGCCGATGATCCTCGGCGCCGACAAGACCCGCCTCTCCAAGCGTCACGGCGCCACGAGCGTCATGGCCTACCGGGACATGGGGTTCCTCCCCGAGGCAATGGTCAACTACCTGGTGCGGCTCGGCTGGAGTTTCGGGGACCAGGAGATCTTCAGCCGGGAGGAGCTCATCGAGAAGTTTTCCATCGAATCGGTGGGGAAATCGGCCGGAGTCTTCAATCCCGATAAACTGCTCTGGCTCAACCATCACTACATCAAGGAGAGCGCCCCCGAGCGGTTGGCGGAGCTCCTCGTTCCGTTCCTTAAAGAACGTGGCATTGACCCGGGAGCGGGGCCGAGCCTGCCGCTCGTGGTCAAGACTCTCCAGGAGCGTTCCCGGACCCTCGTGGAGATGGCCGACAGCGCCCTCTTCTACTACCGCGGCGACTTCGCCTATGACGAGCAGGCGGCCGCAAAGCACCTGGTTCCCGACGCGGCGCCGCTGCTTGAGGCTCTTGTGGTGAAACTTGAGGGGATTGCCGATTTCACTCAGGGGGGGATCGAGGCCGCGTTCAAGGAATTCATCGCCGAGAAGGGGATCAAGCTGGGGCAGGTGGGGCCGGCGGTCCGCGTTGCTCTCTGCGGCGGTACCGCATCCCCCGGCATTTACGAGGTGATCGAGGCCCTGGGCAAGGAAGAGGCCCTGGGCAGGTTGCGCCGCGCGGCCGCATTCATCAGCAGGGCTTAGCAGTCACAACGGGCGAACACAGAGAAATAAAGGGGCGACACGATGGTAATTTCGTGTCGCCCCTTTTCAGTTTTCAGGGGGCTTACTTGTAGCGTTTTATCAGTTCAAAGGCCCGTTTTACCCGCGTAACCACCCGGATCGGCTGGACCGGCTTGGCGATGAAGTCCATGAAGCCTGCCTCCAGGGCCCGTTGCTCGTCCTCGCCGGTGGCCTTGGAGGTGAGGAGGATGATGGGAATGTCTGCGGTGGCGGGATTGGCCCGCAGGGCGCGCAGGAGGCCGAAGCCATCCATGCGCGGCATGATCGCGTCGCAAATGATCATGTCGGGCTTTTCGGTAACGGCGGCCTTGAGGCCGTCGACCCCGTCGTGGGTCACCAGAACGTCGTATCCCTCCTTCAGGAGCGCCACCTGAATGATGGTTGCCACGGGAAGGGTATCCTCCACCACGAGGACTTTCAGTCGCTCCACATCCTTCATCTTGCCATGGAGGTAGTGCTTTTCCACGGCGTTCATCAGCTCTTGCCGCGTGGCGAGGATCGGTATCACCTGGAGACGGTGCTTCTTGGCCAGGAAGTCTATGGTGTCCTGGTCGAAGGGATCGTTGATGGCGAGGGCGAGCATGGTTTCCTTCAACTTGAGAGGAAAGACGAGCCGCTGTACCGCCATGTCCTGGGGAACGAGAGCGAGCAGCTCCGGTGGGAAGGTATACTCGGCAAAACCCTTTACGGTCTTTAAGCCCAGCTGTTTCGACAGGGCCTCGATCAGTTCCTCGCCGGTGATGACTCCCATCTCTTCCAAGACCTGGCCAAGTCGTTTGCCGCTACCCTTCTGGCGTTCCAGGGCACGCTCGATGGTCTTGACGGTTATGATCCCTGCCTCCACGAGCAGGTCGCCCAGTTGTTTCTTCGGTACCATCGAAGGTTCACCTCACTTCTGGAAACTTGGTAGCACTCTGTTACCGTCACTGTGTCACAATTGCGGACGATTACCAAGGTGTATGTCGCTCACCCCACGGTTCGCGGATGCTGGTGGGGACACCCTCTCTCCATATATCGGTCGATTGCAGAAATACTTTAATGAAACCGTATGGAGAGCAAAAAAAGGCCCCGGAATGGGGCTGAGCAATGACGAAACCGGTGCCCGTCAGCGTACATGGTCCTCGGGATAGGCGCCGATTTTATGGATGGAGAGATCGGCACCGGCGAATTCTTCTTCATCCGAGAGCCGGATGCCGACGGTCTTGGCAAGGGTGCCATACACGAGGAATCCGCTCGCCAGGGCGAAGAGGATGGCGGCAACGGTGCCGAGGAGTTGGGACACAAACGATACGCCACCCATGCCGCCGAGCAGGGGGTGACCGAAGATTCCGGCGGCGATGCCGCCCCACGAACCGATGACGCCGTGCAGGGGCCAGACGCCGAGCACATCGTCGATCTTGAGCCGCTCCTGCTCGATCTGGAAGCCGTAGACGAAGATGACGGAGGCAATGGCGCCGGTGGCAAAGGCGCCCAGAGGGTGCATGATGTCGCTCCCGGCGCAGACGGCTATGAGTCCTGCCAGGGCGCCGTTGTGGATGAAGCCGGGGTCGTTCCTGCCGGCAACAAGGGCCGCCAGCACCCCTCCCACCATGGCCAGGAGCGAGTTCACCGCCACGAGCCCCGAAATTTTCTCAAGGTGTCCGGCACTCATGACGTTGAAGCCGAACCAGCCAACCGCCAGAATCCAGGAACCGAGGGCCAGAAAGGGGATGTTGCTGACGGGGATGGGGTGGGATTTGCCCCTGATGTACCTCCCCATGCGGGGGCCGAGGATGAGGACGGCGGGGAGGGCAAGCCAGCCGCCGATGGAGTGGACCACCACGGAGCCGGCGTAGTCGTGGAACTCGGCGCCGCCGATGCTCTTGAAGATCCCCTGGAGGAATGAAGCGTTCTTGCCCCAGATGAGGGATTCGAAAATGGGGTAGGTGAGGGAAGCAAAGATGGCGCCGGCGATGACCTGGGGCCAGAACTTGGCACGTTCGGCGATCCCTCCCGAGATGATGGCCGGAATGCAGGCCGCAAAGCAGAGGAGGAAGAAGTAGCGGACGAGGTCGTACCCCTGGGTTGCTCCCAGAAGGTCTCCGGCCGGCACGAGGAAGGATATCCCGTAGGCGATGGGAAAGCCGATCATGAAGTAAGCAATGGTGGAGACCGACCAATCGGTGAGGATCTTCACGAATGCGTTGACCTGGTTCTTTTTGCGGACCGTTCCCACTTCGAGGAAGGCGAAACCTGCGTGCATGGCAAAGACCATGACTGCGCCGAGCATGAGGAACAGGACGTCGGAGCTGTGTTTCAGACCTGTCGCCATCGACAGTGAATCCATGGGCATACCTCCGTTGGCATGATGAGGCCCTCTTTCAACCCGCCGTCGGGAAGGGCCATGTGCCCCTGTTAGCAACCTCTTTGCCAAGCTGTTAACCTGCTGAAACTATTGTGCAAGCTGGCATTTTTGCTGTGACGGAAGGCTGGCTGCTGACTGTTTCTTCAGCACCGATGCCTGTGGAATGGGCTTTCTTTCGGCAACTTTGGAGTTGACGCTCGTGTGTCTACGTTGTAAAGTCGCGGCATTAAAAGCAAAATCGGCGGTGCGCTACCGTTGTGACCGGGATCCCGATTGCCTGCCAAGACCGCTCTCATATACTCGCAAGACTTCAGTCGTTTCAGCTATGGAGACGAGCACCCGTTTAACATCCAGCGCATCATCCTCGCCTTCGAGCTCATGCGCCAGATGGGGCTCACTGAGCTTCCCGGCGCTGATATCCGCGACTGTCCGCGGGTGAACGAGACAGCCCTCCTTACCTTTCATACGCCCGACTACCTTGATCGGCTCCGGGAGTTCAGCGCTTCCGACGAGCCCCGTGCCGATTTCCGCTACGGTCTGGGTGATCTGGATAACCCGGTATTCAAGGGGTTCTACGACTGGGCAACGCTCGGCACGGGGGGCACCGTGGAAGCGGCTCGGCTCGTGACCGATGAGGGGTACGACATCGCGTTCACCATGGCTGGCGGCTGGCACCACGCCCACCGGAGCAAGGCATCGGGTTTCTCGTACCTGAACGATGCGGTGATCGCCATCAATACGCTCCTTAAGAAGGGTTTGCGGGTCGCCTACCTCGACATTGACGCCCACCACGGCGACGGCGTTCAGGAGGCTTTTTACGACACCGACCAGGTCCTTACCGTCTCCATCCACGAGAGCGGCATCTACTTTTTCCCCGGCACCGGCTTCGAGGACGAGATCGGCACTGGCCGGGGGGAAGGGTACTCGGTCAATGTGCCCCTTGTGGCCCATACCGACGATGCCCTTTTCATGAAGGCTTTCGATGAGGTTGCCTATCCTCTCATCGCCGCCTTCAATCCCGATGTCCTGGTCACCCAGCTCGGCGTCGACACCTTCCGCACCGACCCCCTGACGCGGCTTGAGATTACCACCCACAGCTACACCTATATCCTGCGTAAGCTCAAGGCCCTGAAATTGCCGTGGGTGGCCGTGGGCGGCGGCGGGTACAACATGGTGAACGTGGCCCGGGGCTGGACCCTGGCCTGGGGGATCATGAACGGCGTGGAGATGCCGCCGCGGCTCCCGGCTTCTTTCGTTGAGATCATCGGCTCCATGGGGTATCCGAACCGGATGCTCCTCGACGCCATGCACTGGGCAGAGGAGGACGACCGGAACCGGGCCCTCGACGCGGTGGAGCGGAGCATCGCCGCCATCCGGGAGTCGGTTTTTCCGGTCATCATTGGACGCTATGCCGCGGCTGCCGGGGAATGAAGAACTCGTAGACGCCGGGGGGCGGGCGCTCCACTCCCTGCGGGAGATCAACGCCCTTCCTTTGGAGGAGCGGGAACGGGTTTACGCCGGGATCCTTCCCCTCCGGCTTTTTGCATATCTCGACATCTCGTCGCAAACACTGTGCGGCCCCGACGGCCTGAAGCGGGTCAGGGTCATCGCCCCCCAGGGGATAGGGCTTGTGCGGATCGAAGTGAAGGAGCATCCTGCGGACCCCGATACGGTCTTCTTCCTGGAGTTGGCCGATACCCACTACGGGCAGATGGAGCTCTCATTCTGCATCATCGCCGATCCCAAGGCCCCTCGTTTCGGGGTGGACCGCGATAGCGAGGGGCGCGACAACTGCTTCACCTCCCTGGGGCGCAACATCCCCGAGGAGATGAGGGCCATGGCGTCAGGGCTCTTTCCGAACCAGACGCGACGGGGGCTTCACCTCTTCGGAGAGTTTTTCCCTCTCTTCGAGCGGTTTGTCGACTCCCTCGGCATGGAGATGATCGTGGCAGAGCCCCTCACTTACGACAACGCCATCCGGTACGAAAAGTACGGTTTTGACTACATCACCGGCAAGCGGCTCATGCTGGAGATCGACCGGGAATTCCGGCCGGGCGGGATCCTTTTCCGGCGGCTCGACGGTTCGACTCCGTTCCGTATGCCGGGTGCGGAGCGGTCGGTGCGGGGGAGAAGCTGGGCCATCCACGACGGAATCATGGACGAAGCGTGGGACGAGGTGCGGATCTACAAGACGGTGGGCAAGCATGCCGGGATCGACACGTTCCCCGCTCGCAACAACGAAGGAGGAAACCGCTGACATGAACGCGCAGATGAGAGAGCTTACCCCCATCAAGGGGATCCGCTACTTTTACCCCCCCGACGATGCCATGCTGGTCTTCAAGGATGGCAAGGCCCAGATACCCTACGGCGGCATGCCTGTGCCGCTGCTGGAGGAGGACTTCGCCGCCCTTGACGGGGAACCCTCCTACGATGAGGTCGGCCGGGGGATCTACCAGGCACTCCGGAGCAATCCCGACTGCATCCTCTGTGAGCAGTACGCCGCCCTGCTGCGGGACGCCTACCCCCACTTTCTGGCCGAGCTTGCCAGCAACGCCATCATGATCGACAGCAAGGATGTGGATGTTCCCTACCTGGACCGCAAGATCACCTGCCTGAAGATACTTGCACTCCTGGAACCGGAGAATCCCGGCCTTCCCCTTGAAATAGGCCGAACCTTTCTTGATCGGGGGATGCGGCTGTCGGCACTTCATCTCGCCACAGTGAGCATCTACCGGGCCGAGCATTTCCTCCGGCGGGCTCATACTCTCGCACATGCCGACCTGAAGATCCTCCGCTATCTGGGAGAGGCGTGCTACCTTCTCGGCAAGTACGACGAAGCGGTCGGTTTCTGGCGCGGGGTGGCGGCTTCGCCGGAGGAACTGGAAGTGGGGGGCCTCCGTGACCGTATCGCTCGGATCGAGGCGGGAACGCTTCCCCATATTCCCCCTGTCGACTACCTGGAGGCCATTGGTACGGCCGTGGCAGCTTACCAGATTGGTGATTATGAAGAGTCCATAACCATTCTCCAAGATGTTCTGATGGATCCCGTCTTCCGCGAGGATTTTCCGATCCCGGAGGTCCACTGCCTCATCGGCAAGGGGTTCACGGCACTCGACATGCCAAAGTACGCCGAAGAGGAATTCCGGCAGGCCCTAGCCATTGATCCCTCCAACGAGGAGGCTCAGGCTCTTCTGGCACAGGTTGAGGCGGCATAGCGAAAAACAGGGGGGCTCGTGTTCGGCTTCAGTATTGCAGACTGGATTTTCATCGGCTTGGTAATGGCAACAATCTTCGCCTGTGTCGCCATAAGCGACATGCGCAGGAAGTAATAACTGACCGTATTCGGGGTCAGGGTACCTTTACATGAAAGGCAGCGATATGACGGATGAGGACGACGAGCGTCGGCCGTTGGGTCTTGTGCTCCTAACTGGGCTCTATCTCTTCTTTTTCATCGTGACTGTGTCCACTTACGGCAGTCCGTTCCCGTTTCTCGGCAGGATCTATATTGGGACGGCCGCCAAGGCACTGGTTTTCGTGGACAGCATTATCTGTCTCTACCTCTTTCTCGGGATCATGAAGCGGCAGACCATGACCTGGTACCTGCTCATCGGCTACAATCTGTTCGAAGTCGTAAACACCATTGTGAACCTGAACTTCATCACCCCTGCGGAACTGGAGCGGATCATCGGCGAACGGATCGACCAGGAGGCGCTCATGGTCAACAATATCGCGAGCGCACTGGCGATTCTGCTCCTGACCCAGTATATCTACCGGCACCGGCATTACTTCACGAACCGCAGGAAGTATCTCTTCTGACGGGTGATTTTTCCTATAAATGCTGTACTTGCGGCAGGTGGGGTCAGTCTGCTATCATGCCGAGCCGGTAAGGACGGATTGCCAGTTCCCAGGAGGATGGACGTGTTTGTGAAGTCGCTGATGGAGACAAATGAGGAAAGCGGGCTGTTTCACAAGCTCATGCACGGCCTCGCCGGCTCCATCTTCCATGACGAGGAATCGGGCTGCCGGATCGATTTGAGCGAGACCCGGGGGGTGTCAATCAGGGTCGAGAATCTTAACAAGTACTTCGGGGAGAAGCACGTCCTGAGGGACGTGAACCTGGAGATCCACGACGGCGAAACCTTCGCCATCATCGGCCCCTCGGGAACCGGCAAGAGTGTGCTTCTCAGGCATATCGTCAAGCTGGTGAGTCCCGACAGCGGCGAAATCTATATCGACGGACATCCGATCTTTGCCGACAACGGTCAGGAGGCGTCCGCCAACTACCGCTACAGCATGGTTTTTCAGTCGTCGGCTCTTTTCAATTCCCTCACCGTGGGGGAAAACGTGGGGTTGTGGCTGCGGGAAAAGCGGGTCTGCAAGGAGCCGCGAATCAGGGAAATGATCCATGAGAAGCTGGCAATAGTGGGGCTCGAGGGGACCGAGAATCTCAGGACATCCGAACTCTCTGGGGGGATGAAGAAGCGGGTCGCCATCGCCCGTTCCCTGGCCATGAACCCCGACCTGATTCTCTACGATGAGCCCACCGCCGAGCTCGACCCGGTTACCACGGACGAGTTGGCCAGTACGATTCTGAACCTGAAGAAGTTTACAAAGAACACCACGGTCATCGTGACCCATGACCTGAACTTCGCCCTCTACGTCGCGGACCGGATCGCCATGATGCATGGCGGAACCATCGTCGGTGTCGGAACACCTGCCGAGATCAAGGCGAGCGACGACCCGGTCATTAAATCGTTCATCTACACAACCACCAAGGGGATCAAGGGGTAACCGCAACCTATGTTTGCCATTGACTCATCCACTCAAAGCAGGACCATATGAACTCGTTCCGAAAAATCTGTGCCATTGTATCTTTAGTCGTGGCAACGGCAGGAGCGCTTCTGCTCACGTCCTGTGCAGAACTCAAGCAGGATCACCCCTTTCTGCCTGTCCGCGAATACGAGCGGATGATTGTAGGGCGCCTCGACGCCGAATACGTGGGCACCGACAACTGTGTCTCCAAGTGTCACAAGCACGAGAAGATCACCAGTGACTTCAAGCACAGTGTCCACGGTGAGCAGATAAAACCCGAAACCGGCCTTCCGCTCGTCAACTGCGAGTCGTGCCATGGCCCGGGCAGCCTTGCCATCGAGAAGATCGGCGATGATGTGCAGGAAAACGATGAGAAAAAGGTCAAGTGCGACACGAATACGTTCCTTGACATCAATACCCTCCCCACGCCGGCCCAGTCCCTCATCTGCCTCAAGTGCCACGCGGCGGCTTCGTCGCCGAGCCTGGCCCACTGGAACGGGAGCGTTCATGCACTGAATGACGTGGGCTGCTTCGACTGCCACAAGCTCCACCGGGGTCCTCGCCAGAAAGTGAGTCGGGAAGAGACCGCCGAGCTTTGCTATGGGTGCCATCCGGAAGTCAAGGCAGAGAACAGTCTCTTTTCCCATCACCCGATCCGGGAGAAGAAGATTGCCTGCACCGACTGCCACGACCCCCACGGAGCGATCCAGCCCCATCTGCTCAAGGGGAACACTCCCAAGGAGCTCTGTACCCGTTGCCACATGGAGAAGCAGGGTCCCTTCGCCTTCGAACATGGTGACGTGACTGAGAACTGTGCGAACTGCCACGCACCCCACGGGTCGGTCAATAATTATCTCCTGAACGCGGCCATGCCGTTTCTCTGTCTTCAGTGCCATGCGGGGCATGTGGTAGGGGGAGGAGATACGGCGCTGTACAACAACCGCTGTACCGACTGCCACTCACAGATCCACGGGACCGATATTCCGACGCCCACTGACAAAAAGGGGAGTTTCATCCGGTAGAAGCCATCCGGCCAACCGTAAGGAGTTTGCATTGTGATAAGGCGGGGATACATAGCACGATTCGTGGTGATGGTGGCGTGCCTCATGGCGACTGCGGTCGCTACGGCGGGTGCCGACGAATCTGCTCCCGATTCGGGAACGGATGGTCAGGCCCCTGTTGTTGCGGGACAGGTTGAAGAGGAGGCCTTTGACGAGCCTCCAGAGCAGCCCTACGAGGAGGTTGAGGTCGAAGCCCAGCGTCAAGCGGCGGTTTCAGCCGGATACCGTTTTGTGGGAATCAGGGATGTAGGCGGCAGGGCCGCCGAGTATGACTATCTCCATTCGAGTTTCACGGGCGACGCACGCTTGGTGTATCTTGGCAAGGAGCTGAAGCTTGACGTGGACGGTGCCTTTCTCAATCGGAAAGACTACGTCGCCAACCTCATGTTCGACTATGCCGGCTATTACCGGCTCACTGCGCGGACCGAATCGCTCTACCATAATCTCGATCACGAAACGGGTGATGTAACCATTATTGACGATCTTGATCGTTCAGCCCGCTACGGTATCACCACTCGACAGGATACGGTCCAGTTTCGCTACAAACTGCGCGATTACCCGATTCACCTGAATCTGAGCCACTGGCTCATCGACCGTGAAGGGACGCAGCAGCTGCGCTATGCGGATTTCAGCTTCGAAAATTATTACTCAGCAACCCCCTCTTCTGCCCTCTACTTTCGGTCACGGAAGATCGACCGGTTGTCCCAAGAGGGAACGGCGGGATTCGACGCGCATCTGGGGCCAATCAACGTCGTCTATTCGTTCCAGTTCAGGCAGTTTGACGACAGGAAATCAACACCTACCGATGTATACCAAGCTTTGAGCTCCGGCCTGGCGGAACACAACGAAACGCCCGAAAGCCGCTACTACGCCCACACGGTGAAACTCTACACCTCACCGGCAGGCGGCGTGACCGGAGCCGCCTCCTATTCCTACGGGCGGCGTGAGAACCGCACGTCGCTGACCACTGTTTCGGGTGCAGACAGTGCCCGGGACACGCTTCAAAACGCTGCTGGCGATTTCACGTATTCACCCTGTGCCTGGTTCACAACGGCGCTCAAGTACCGGCACCTGGAGATCGACCGCGATGCCCCGTCGACCCTTATCGTTCCCTCTCTGTCGCCTTCAAGCGTAATGCCACGCCCGGCCATCGACACGCGCCGGGACATCGTTTCGGCCAATTTCACCATCCGGCCGAACACGATTGTAAGCGTCAACGGTGAGTATCGGGGGATGTTCCAGCACCGTGACAACACCGGTTCGACAGCTTCCGATACGACTTGGAACCTGCCGGAGGATTCCGACACCCACCGGGGCAATCTGACGGTACTCATCCGCCCCTTCAAGGGACTTCGCCTGAGGGGACTCTACGAGTACACCACCACCAACAATCCCCTCTACGATTCCGACCCCGAGCGTAAGCACGAGGGGCGGCTGCTCGCCACGTATACGAGTTCCGGCCGCTGGGGCTTGTCGGCCAACTACCGTGTCGCACAGGAATGGAACGACCACATCTCACGAACGACCCATCCTGAACCCCCTCTTGATCCCGAAACCTATGTTCTTCCTCGAACCCGTCATTTCACTCATACGGCCTTGGGCTTTTGGGTGAGCCCCGTTGAGCGACTCACGGTCAGCGGCAATTTCGGTTTTCTACGGACCAGGGCCGAGCAGGCGGTTCTTTTCGCCAGCGTGTTCAACGGCCAGGACGTCGCTTCCGAATACGTCTCCCAAGCCGAAATCTATTCCATTAACGCTGTGTACCGCGCTCTCGACAATCTCGACCTCTCCCTGTCGTTGCAGCAGGTGCGGTCGCGCGCCGAGTTCAAACCCGATGGAGTCACCTCAGGAGGCACATCTACCGATGGCATCCGTGAGCTTTCGCTGGTGAAGACGCTGGAGAATTCCTTGTCGGCCAGGGCCGACTACCAAGTGACAAAGCATATTGGCTGTTCACTGGATTATACCTACCGTACCTACGACAATCGACTGTCATCAGACGGTGAGGGATCGGTACACGCGGTTACCGCCCTCCTGAAGACGACATGGTAGAACTTTTATGTGGTATTGCCCCATGGCACTGAAACGATTATTGTACATTCTGCCGATTCTGGTCTCGGTTATCTGCGCCTCGCCCTCGTTCGCAGCGAGGAAGTTTGTGGCTGCTGTCCTTACCAGCGACATGCCGCGCTACAAGGATGCCTACCGCTCGTTTGTCAGGGCGCTCGCCGCAAAAGGGTACGGCGAGGGGGAGGTGGAATTCGTGACGCAGACTCCGAACCCCGATTTCATCTCCTGGGCCAACAGCGTCAGGAAATTCAACGCACTCAAGCCCGATCTTCTCGTCACCTTTGGTGCCCCTGCCACCATTTCCGCCACGCAGGAGACCGTCAGGGTGCCGATCGTGTTCGCGGACGTCTATGGCCCGGTCGAGACAGGGATTTCGCGCAGCTTGACGAAAACAGGGGGCAATCTCTGCGGCGTAAGCTCCAAGGTGCCCATGGCCATGCTCGTCAAGACCATGATAGAAATACGCCCCATCAGGACCCTTGGAATCCTCTATAACAGCAGAGAGCGCGGTTCCTATGTCCAGATGCAGGAGCTCAAGCGTCTGGCGGCCCAGAAGGGGTTCTCAGTGGTGGAGGCAAACGTTCCGGTTGCCTCGGGTCTTGATGCGGCCCTGGCTCATCTCCTTGCTCAATCCGACTGCCTTTTTGTCTCCGAAAGTTCTGTGGTGGGTAGAGGGATGGAGAGGATCGTGCGCAAGGCGATGGACGTGAAGGTGCCGGTTATTTCGTTGGTGCCCGATGCGTCCGAGAAGGGCGCTCTCGTTACCCTTGAAGCCAGCCCTACAGAGCAGGGACAACTGGCTGCCGACCATGCGGCCAAGATCCTCTCGGGCATCAGGCCCGGAGAGCTCCCGGTACTCACCCCCCGCAAGGTGGAGCTCGTGATCAACCTGAAAAGCGCAAGGATGCTCGATCTCCAGGTTCCGTTCCGCGTGTTGAGTGTTGCCACGAAGGTGATCAAGTGACTGCTGAAATGATAAGTGGCAGCGGAACCGGTCGAGGTGAGGATGGGAAAGATTCTGATCGTCGATGACGACAAAGCGTTCTCGGAATTTCTTAAGCGATATATAAACCAGCACTATCCTGTACTGAAAGTTCAGATCTGTTCGAATCCGGTCCGTGCCCTTCCGATCATCAGCAAAGGGGACGTGGATCTGCTCCTGGTGGATTACGAAATGCCGGTGCTCGATGGGGACAAGGTCGTCAAGTACGCATGCGAGGTGGGGATGGACAAGAGCAGAATAATCGTTCTCTCCAGCCGTGATGCCGACTATCTCCATGAGCATTTTCCCCTTGGCACCTGTCTGGCAGTGATGAACAAGTACGAAGCACGGCAGAAGGCGGTCCTCGACATGGTATTCAGCTCGCTGCAGCGCAAGGCATCGGGGGGATGACAACGGTACTGGTCAAGGGAGGATGCGTTTGATGGGAGCAAAAGAGATAACGGTGGTTTTCTATCGCCAGAATCACGTAAGGGACAACTGGAAGGTGGATCTCGACGGCGTGGAGGCGGAACGCTTCTTTGGCACGCTTGAGGGTGATCTTTCCCGTGGCGGCGTCGTGTTGAAGAGGGCACGCAACGACGCCTTCACCATCGACATCAACAGCTACGCCGACCTGTTGAATGCGGTAAGGATATCCTCACCGGATGACGGCTTTGGGAGCGTCTGCGTCGGGCACATTATTGGCCAGAGCCCCAATCTCGACCTGTTGGACGATATCAGGCGGGCAGTGATGAGGATTGCCTTTGCCCCCGAAACGGTTCCTCCCGAGGATCATAACCGCAAGGTGTGCCACAACTGCGGTTGCGGCTGCTGATCGGAACGTGCCTCGCTTTTCTCGCGGGAGGCGATTTCAGGGAGAGGTCGGGTGCAGGGGGACGATGTCAGCGGAGAGTGTACCTTTTTCCAGGGAGAGAAGGGCGAAACTCGGTTCGCTGTACCCTTTTTTGAGACAACCAGGATTGACGTAAAGAACTCCGTCTATCGTGCAGACGGATTGGATGTGAGTATGACCGTAGAGGACCACGTCGGCTTTCTCTGCAGTGGCCCTCTTCGAGAGCTTGTCCAGCCCCGCCTTTACGCCATAAAGGTCGCCGTGGGTCAGGAGGAATCTCTTTTCTTCAAGTACCAGCATTGCCTCCCGGGGGGTATCTGTCGCGAAGTCGCAGTTGCCGAGAACCTTGGTGACGGTTATGCCGCTTAAGGCCTCCAGGAAGGTGGCATCATCGGTTTCGTCGCCCAGATGAATGATATGGTCGGCATGACCGGCCAAGTCAAGGGCTTGGGCGGCAAGGGCCTGATTACCGTGGGTATCGGAAAAAACAACAATTTTCATGGGTTCATTGTAGCAAAGCGCCCCCATCAGTCAATATGATTATCGCGAAAAAATCCTCATTGTAGCTGCATTTATAAACAGTTACCGAATCTCTCTGCAGAACCGATGCGTGGAACCCGCCACCCGGAGTCCTATACTCTCTTTGTGGAGAACCCCATGAAAAAAAGCCATATCGTGATCGGTGCAATTGTCGTGGCGACCATTGCCCTGCTTTTTGTCCTGTCGGTCCAGGTTGCACGGCTGATCCTGGGAGACGGCCCCACCGTGGTATCCGGCGAAGGTGTCGGGTATGTGGAAGTCAAGGGGCCTATCCTGGAGTCCGAGGAGACCGTCAAACAATTGAACGAGCTGCGGAAGAGGACGAACGTGAAGGCGGTTGTTCTCAGGATAGAATCGCCCGGTGGAGTCATCGGTCCTTCCCAGGAAATCTACGATGCGGTCAAAAAGCTTGCAAAAACCAAGAAGGTGGTTGTTTCCATGGGGAGCGTGGCCGCTTCGGGAGGGTATCATATCGCCGTACCCGCGGCGGTTATCTACGCCAACCCCGGCACTATCACCGGGAGCATCGGCGTTCTGATGAAGCTCTCCAATGTCGAGGGGCTCATGGACAAGGTGGGAATGAAGGCTTTTACGCTCAAGAGCGGGAAGTTCAAGGACGCCGGTTCGCCGGTGCGTGCCCTGACCGAGGAGGATCGGGCCCTCCTTCAGGGGGTGATCGACAATCTCCATGCCCAGTTTGTAAAAGTCGTTGCCGAGGCCCGGAAACTGCCGGTGGAGGAGGTTAGGAGGCTTGCGGACGGCCGTGTCTATACCGGCGAGCAGGCCATGTCTCTCAAACTCGTGGATCGGCTCGGCACCCTCGAGGATGCCGTCGAGGAGGCGGGGCGCCTGGCAGGGATAAAGGGAGAGCCGACGCTGATCATGCCGCCGAAAAAGCGGAGGTTCCTCAGGGAACTTCTACTCGAGGAAGCTTCGGGTATCTTCCATGAGGCGGTGCGGCGCGAGGGGGGATTCAGCGTCAATTATGAACTTGATCCGGTCGTGGGTGATGCCGGCCTCTGAACGCACGACGATATGTCAGCGGCACCATTAACGCATGCTTTGGGGTTTGAGAGGGAGCTCAGTCCCGTTACCAGGTTCTGAAGCTGCCAGAATCAATATGAACGAACCCAGAGCCAGGGTAGAAGCCGACACCGCCCATGTGGAGGCCGACGGCCGCTTCCCGGATACTGGCGATGTTCTTGCCGGGGATTGAGATGTCAATGGCTTTGCCCGAAAGGTGGAGGCTTTGCCGGGCAACCCCATGGCCGCTTTCTCGCAGGAGGTTGTTGTAGAGAGGCGAGCGGTAGGCTGAGACGATATGGATCTCGTTGTTGCCGCCGAGCTTTTTGTCCACGAGGTTCAGGTATTCGAGGGTTTTGACATCCATTACCGTCGTCTCGTTGGTGTAGTGGCAGCGAAGGATCCAGTTCATGGTATTCAGGGCATCCAGATCGTAGTTGCCTGCGGCATCCCTGAAAGCCAGGGAAATGCGTTCGCGGGTGTGGGTGTTGAAGAGTGTCAATTGTCCGGGGGGCAAGAATTCTGGTGTTGACTCGAAACGTCCGAATGCCGACCCTACTCCCATGAGTGTCAGGGCGCCTGTAAGGGTGGCCTTGAGGAAGCTTCTCCTGCTTAACATCTTGAAATCCATAGTTATTTACCTGCCTTGTTTGTGTGCTGCGGGGAAACGGTACCAGAAATGGGTTTTGGGTGTCAACCGTTTCGACCTGTTGCCGCTCCCTGCAGGCCCTGGCGGGGCTCTTCCCTTGAAACGTGCTCCTGCTAATAGTGCAAAAGGAAGGCCAACGGCCTTCCTTTTGTGCGTTTCAAGGTAAAATAGCGCTCACGCCTTAGCGGGGCATGGGGCAATAGAGGTTACCGTAGGGGCGACTGCTCCGGGGGAGAATCTTCACGAACTCCTCCTTTGCCACCCCTGCGTAATCGATGTCGAAGTCGTTGCAGTACTCCCTCAGATACCCTTCCAGTTCCTGACGGTCTTCATCGGTAAGCTCAAAGACCCCCACTTCCTGGGAGAGCTTCCTTTCGTCCACGCCGCCCCGCACGAAGATGGTGCCGCCGTGCATGCCGGTGCCGAAGCGGAAACCGTGCTTCGGTTTCTCCGGTTCGTCGCTGAACATGTCGAGGAGAATGAGGACACCCCCCGCCATGTACTCGCCGAAAAAGTCGCCAGCCTTGCCGCCGGCGATCAGGACCGGCTTGTTCGACTCATAGGATTTCATGTGGATGCCGACCCGGTATCCCACGTCCTTGCGGATGTGGACCCGGCCGCCACGCATGCCGTAGCCGAGAACGTCCCCCGCGTGGCCGTGGACGATGACCTTGCCGGCATTCATGGTGTTGCCGATGTTGTCCTGCGCGTTCTCGTTGACGATGATGGTGGCACCGTTCATGAAGGCGGCCAGATCATTGCCCGGAACGCCGTTAACGGTGATGGTAACCGGTTTGTTGATCCCGTCGCCGATGAAGTACTGGCCGTTCACGTTATCGAGGACGATTTCCGTGGCCCCTTCGGCCACCGCCTCGCGTATTTTCTGGTTGAGGTCTCGGTAGTAGAGACCCTGAGCGTCAATTTTCATGGGTGTGATCCTCACTGTTAAGCTACGCCGGGGTTCATCTTGGCAATGACCGGCTCTCCGCCGCGGGGCGCCCAGACCTTGTCGGGTTTGGGGCAGATCTCGCGGATGGCCGCCTCTTCTGAGGCCATGTAGACGAAGTCGTCCTTGGTGGCGCAGACGAGGGGGCGCAGCTTCACCCGGTCGTTGAGACCGATGAGCCCCTCGTTGCTGGCGAAGAGAATGGCGAAGGGGCCGTTGAGCAGGGCGCTGCCGTAGCACTGGCGGATGGCGGTGAGAAGCTGTCGTTCGTCCTCGGGAAGGGCGTCGATGATGTCCCAGAAGGGGGAGGCCATGGCAAGGCTCGCCAACTCCGGGGTGAGACCGTGCTTGCGGATCAGCAGATCAAGGGTGTAGGCCACGACTTCGGTGTCGGTGAGCATGGTGCAGAGGTAACCGTACATCTCCAGGTAGCGCTTGTTGATGCCGTAGGACGAGATTTCGCCGTTGTGAACGATGGACCAGTCCAGCAGCGTAAAGGGGTGGGCGCCCCCCCACCAGCCAGGGGTATTGGTCGGAAAGCGGTTGTGGGCGGTCCAGATGTATCCCTGGTACTCTTCCAGGCGGAAGAAGTCGGCGATCTCCTCGGGGTAGCCGACACCCTTGAAAGCCCCCATGTTCTTGCCGGAGGAGACCACGAAGGACCCCTCGATCTCGTTGTTGATGAGCATGACGTGGCGGACGATCACGTCCTCATCGGTCATGTTCTGGAACTCGACCGCCTCCTTGTACTCGGCGGTCTGGAGCGGCTTCACGAAGTAGCGCTTGAAGGCGGGCGGGTTGGCGATGGCCGGCGTCCGGCGGGTCGGGATATCCTCATAATGCTCGATGTAGAAGTGCCGCTCAAGGTACTCCTCCGTGAGCTGGAGCGCCATGCCGTTCTCGTACATAAGGTGGAAGGCATAGAACTCCTTGTACTCCGGGTAGATGCCGTAGGCGGCAAACCCCCCGCCGAGGCCGTTCCCCCGGTCGTGCATTAGGGCGATGGACTTGATGATGACGCTCCCCTCGACCAGGTTCCCGGCGGTGGAGATGAAGCCGGTGAGGCCGCAGTTGGAGATGTCTTTCTGAAAGTAATGGGTCGGTTTCAATGTTCTGGTCATGGTTTAAACCTCGATCTGGTCGTCGCGAAACGGTGCCGGGTCAGTGACCGACGGCCCGGGCCGGCTCGTCGGCACCTGTCACCTTGCCGACGGGGGCGAAGAGCGCGGAGCGGATATCCCGCGGGAGGTTGACGAAGCCGAAGTCGGGGGTGAGGAGTTGGTCCTTGAAGGAGGTCACGTCAATCCGGTCGCGGATGAGCCCGGCGAAGATGCCTGCCCGGTCCACGGCCCCCACGATAACGGCGCCGGCCAGGAGCCCGTCCTTGAGGACGATCTTGCGGTACTGGTAGTTCTCCAGATCCTGATAGGTGAGAATCTCGTATTCCTTGGGCTCAACAGGGTTCGTGATCCCCATGGAGATGGTGGAAACCTTGAAGAGTTCGATGGAGTTCATGGCAATGCCGCCCGGGTAACCCTTTGAACCGCCGGCCATGGTCACTCCGGCGATGTCTCCCTGGATGTAGGCGTCGGGCCAGATTGGCATCGGGTTCTTGACGCCGGAGAAAAAGTCCTTGGCCTCGGCCACGTCACCGGCGGCGAATACCCCCTTCACATTGGTCTCCATCCGGTCGTCCACGACGATGCCCCGGTTTACTTCCACGCCGCTCCCCTTGAGGAAGCCGGCCGCCGGGCGCACCCCGATGGCGACGATGACCGTGTCGCAGGGGATGAAATCTCCCGACTTGAGGGTAACCCCGGTGATGACGGCACCTTCCCCCTCGATCCGGACCACTGTGTCCTCGGTGATGACATCGATGCCGTTGGCCTTCATCTTTTTGGCCACCACCCGCCCGGCGGGTCGGTCGAAGGCGGCGGAGAGGATCCGGTCGGCCAGTTCCACGATGGTGATCTGCTTGTCGAGGAGATGAAGACCTTCGGCGGCCTTGAGGCCGATGAGCCCTCCACCGATGACCACTACCTTCTGGATGTCGTTGGCCATTCCCTTGAGCTTTGCCGCGTCGTCCCAGGTGGTGAAGGTGAAGATCCGGTCCTTGCCGGCCATCCCCTCGATGGGGGGGACAAAAGGGTCGCCGCCAGTGGCCACGAGGAGCTTGTCATAGGAAATCACGTCGCCCCCGGCAATGGTCACTTTGCCGTTTGCGGTGTCGACACCCACCACTTCCGCGTTGAGCAGGAGGTTCACCCGGTTCTTCTCATAGAAGTCCTCGGGAAGGTAGGGCATCCGCTTTTCCGTGATGAGGCCCCCTAGGAGGTAGGAGATGAGTGGGCGGCCATAGGCCACGTGGCGCTCCCGGGATATGATGGTGATGTTGCCCTGCGGATCGGTGCTTCTGATCCCCCGAACGGCGCCGACGGCTGCCACCGAGTTGCCGATGATCACGTAGTTCATTTCTGGCTCCCCTCCTTGTAGACGAGCGCCCGGTTGGGGCAGGCATCAACGCAGGCCGGGCTGGTGCGGTCCGGGCAGAGGTCGCACTTGTTGGCCTTCTTCTTCGTGAGGTTGCGCTGCACTGCGCCGTAGGGGCAGGCCATGACGCAGGACCAGCAGCCGACGCACTGCTCGGTGTCGATCCGGACCACGCCGCTGTCATTCTTTTGGATGGCGCCGGAGATGCAGGCCCGCATGCAGTCGGGTTCGTCGCAGTGGCGGCAGGTGGTGGAGAAGGATACGACCCCTCCGTCCCACTCCTCGACGGTGCAACGGGAGATGGGGCGATTCTCCTCGTGGAGAAATGCTTTGACAGGGTTCTTGGATTGGGAGTGCTCGGTGATGCAGGCCACCTCGCAGAGGTGACAGCCGATGCATGCGTCTTCGATCATGTAGATGCGCTTCATACCTTATTCTCCAGCGGGCATGACGCCCAGGATGTTCATGTCCTTTTCGGTGAGTCCCAGTGCCCGGAGCTTGTAGCGGTTGCCCCGCAGCGATTCCAGGGCGTTGAGCCCCATGCCGCCGAGGATTTCCTTCATCTCGTGGCCCCAGGCGTGGACCAGGTTCACCAGTCGCTCGGCGCCCAGTTCAGGGTTGAGGCGTTTGGCGAGGTAGGGGTTGTTGGTGGTGATCCCCCAAGGGCACTTTCCGGTGTAGCAGCGCTGGCAGAGGGTGCAGCCCATGGCAAGGAGGGTCGAGGTTCCCATGTTGATGGCGTCGGCCCCCAGTGCGATTGCCTTGATGGCATCACCCGAAGAACGGACCCCGCCCCCTACTACGATGGAGACCTGGTTCCGGATTCCTTCGTCGCGAAGCCGCGCATCCACTGCCGCCAGGGCCAGCTCCATGGGGATGCCGACGTTGTCGCGGATCACCTGGGGCGCTGCGCCGGTCCCCCCCCGGAAGCCGTCGATCGTGATGATGTCGGCGCCGGCCCGGGCCACACCCGAGGCGATGGCAGCCACGTGGTGAACTGCCGCGATCTTTACTGATACCGGCTTCGTGTAGTTGGTTGCTTCCTTGAGGGCGAAGATCAGTTGGCGAAGGTCCTCAATGGAGTAGATGTCGTGGTGGGGCGCCGGCGAGATGGCGTCCGCCCCCACAGGTATCATCCGGGTCTCCGAGATCTGGTCGTTGACCTTCTCTCCCGGCAGGTGGCCGCCGATTCCCGGCTTGGCCCCTTGGCCCACCTTGATCTCGATGGCCACGCCGGCGTTCAGATATGCTTCGCTCACGCCGAAGCGGCCCGAAGCCACCTGAACCATGACGTTGCTGCCGTACTGGTAGAGGTCCTTGTGGAGCCCCCCCTCGCCGGTGTTGTAGAGGGTGCCCAGTTCTGTGGCGGCCATGGCCATGGCCTTGTGGGCATTGAGGTTGAGTGCCCCGTAGCTCATGGCGGAGAAAATGAAAGGATACTCCATCTTGATCTGGGGGGTGAGCTTCGTGGCGAGCTTGGGCTTGCCGGTTTGCTCGTCACGGACCACTTCGATGGAGTGGGGCTTCTTTCCCAGATAGGTCCTCAACTCCATCGGTTCCCGGAGCGGATCTATGGAAGGGTTGGTCACCTGGGAGGCGTCCAGCAGCATGTGATCCCAGTAGATGGGATACTTGGCCGGGTTCCCCATGGCCGCCAGCAGAATACCGCCAGTGTCGGCTTGGGCGTAGAGGTTGCGGATGTGGCTGTTGGACCACGACTCGTTCCGCTTGAACACCTCTTGATTTTCCCTGATCGTGATGGCACCGGTGGGGCAGAGGGCCGAACAGCGGCGGCAGCCGATGCAGAGGGTGTTGTCCTCGGTCAAGGCGTCGGCGGTATCCACATAGGAGTGGACTTCGTAGGCGCACTGGCGGACACAGACCTTGCAGCGGATACATGTTGCATCGTTGCGGTCGATGATGAATTCGTTGAACGATTCCGTTACTGATTTGTAGAGCACCGTGGGACCTCCTGAAAGCGGCTGCGCGAGCGTGTGGTACTCTCGTGCCTCGTGGCTCAAGTCTAATACAATAGGCGTACCAGTTTGGAGAGCTGGTTGACGATAAGTGGCAACAGCTTGAAAACATTGCACAATATGCAGATGAACCTGTTTTTGAGGGGAGGATTACGTTGTATACGTCGCGGGGGGCTGTCTGCTGAGGGTGGCGTTGAGTAGGAATCTGCTCAAATCGAATACATTAAGTGCTCAGTATTTGCCGGGAGGATGGCGGGGTTCGCAATCGGTTACGTTCAGAGGTTTCGGAGCGGTCAGCGCCAGGGCATGAGTTTGCGATACTTCTGTATTTCCCGCTCGAAGGTCTGTTCGATCTCTCCCTTGGGACTGTTTAGCCGGGAAAGGACCAGTGCCGCGGCAATGGCGGCAACTATAAGGACTATGCCGATGACGAGGACTATCCGTTGCACATTCTTCTGCCGGGAGTAGGCTTCGTAGTCGAGGGACGAGATGCTGACGCTTCCTTGATGGGAGCGAAGACGTGCAAGCTGCTCGCGCGAGATGAATCTGATGACGGCGTCGCGATCCCGTTCATCGATACAGGTGAACCGGAGTGCGGTGCTGAAGAGGGGGGCGTCCCCTTCCCGGGTATGCAAAGGGGACACCTGGACAACCTCACCCACGATCGGCACCGTCTTGAGCGTTTCGAGCTGAAGGTAGAGTTCCATGGGGACCAGGGCGGCGGTCGGGAGTTCCTCGTGGATCCTGATCCTGATTCCCGAACCGCTCAGGTTGGCCGCCAGGGGGGAGGCGCTCGCCGGTTCATCGAGGGGGAGGTGCTCGCTCCCCTGGTTAAGGGGAAGGGCGCCCTCAGCGGGGTGGGGCGAAGAATAACGTCGTGCGTGCCATTGCTCTCTGATCTGTTCAGGGGAAGTGTCGGGCTCCAGCCGGTAGCGGATTGGAATGTAGGTCTCTATCCGGTAAAATTCCCGCATTTCGTCGGGGATCACGTTGCCGATGAGCCGAACGTTCAGAAGCGTCCCGTCCCATTCCTCGACGATGATGGCACGACAGCAGTGGGCGCTCCCTTCCTTCCCCCCCCGGATGTCGATTGTTGTGCCGGTTTCGGTCTTGACGTTTTCGGGCAGAATGTCCCGCGAAAGTTGAAGTTTGACCAGGTCCTCATCCATCATGGAAATAATCGCCCCGTCGCTGAAGGGCTCTTCCTGGGCACGGGGAAAGCGAACCTCCACCCGGAGTCCGATGCCGAAGTATTTCTGGTAGTCGGAGAACTCTTCTTTCATGCTACCTTTCATGGTTTCACGGTGCGATGACTTCGTTGAGCTCCTTAAGGAGTTTTTCCAGGTCGGTTTTGTGGACGCCGGCACCGTGCTCCAGTTCCTCGTAATCGGCCACCTGGCACTCATAACAGTCGAGGCCGTACTTTTCGAAGACTTTCAGGGTCTGGGGGTAGGTACGGATGATGTCGCCGATGGTCATAGTTTTGGTGATCATCGCCTTTCTCCTTTGCGGGCTATGCTGCTCTGACTGGTGTACCGAGAAAACCCCATGCCTAACTCATCGGCAGGTTGGACGGATGCTTTAGGGTAACGCGGCGCCGGGTGGGTAAGAAAAAAGGCGAGGTACCTGGGTAATCCTCGCCTTCTTCCGTTGAGGGTAGCAAAACATCCCTCGCTTGCAATGGGTCAGCCTGTTATTTCAGGTTTTTGATGGCCTCTTCGATCCGGTCGATCCCCTTCTTGATGGTCTCCATGCTGGTGGCGTAGGAGAGTCGGGCGTAGCGGTCGTCACCAAAGGCAACGCCGGGAACCAGGGCAACCTTGGCGTCCTCCAGCAGGTAGGCGGCGAATTCGGTGGAATTCTCGATCTTCTTCCCGGCCGGGGTGGTCTTGCCGTAGACGCCGGAGAAGTTCGGGAAGGCGTAGAAGGCGCCGGTGGACTTGAAGCAGGAGACGCCGGGGATGGCGTTCAGTCGGTCGACGATGTAGGTGCGCCGCTTCTCGAATTCCTTTACCATCTCGGCCACCGCGTCCTGGGGACCGTTCAGTGCCTCGACGGAGGCCTTCTGGGAGATGGAGGTGGCGTTGGAGGTGGACTGGGACTGCATCTTGGTCATGGCTCCCATGAGCTCCTTGGGGCCGCAGGCGTAGCCGATCCGCCATCCGGTCATGGAGTAGGCCTTGGAAACGCCGTTCACGATGATGGTGCGGTCCTTCAGTTCGGGGCAGGCCATGGGGATGTTGCAGAACTCCAGGCCGTCATAGAGGAGCTTCTCGTAGATATCGTCGGAGACGATCAGGACGTGCGGGTGTTTGAGCAGAACGGCGGCCAGGGCCTTCAGTTCGTCCTTCGTGTAGGTGGAGCCGGTCGGGTTGCAGGGGGAGTTGAGGATCACGTACCGGGTTTTCGGGGTGATTGCCTTCTCCAGTTGGTCCGGAGTGATCTTGAAGCCGGTGGATTCGTCGGTCATGATAAAGACCGACGTCCCGCCGGCGAGAACGACCTGATCGGGATAGGAGACCCAATAGGGGCCCGGGATGATGACCTCATCACCCTCCTGGATCAGGGCTTGGGAGATGTTGTAGAGGGTGTGCTTGGCGCCGCAGGCAACGGAGATCTCGTCGCGGGTGTACTCAATGCCATGGTCACGCTTCATTTTGGCGATGATGGCGTCCTTCAGGTCGTCGGCGCCCCCAACCGGCATGTATTTGGTGAAACCTGCGTCGATGGCTTTCTTACCAGCTTCCTTGATGTTTGCGGGGGTGTCGAAGTCGGGCTCGCCGGCACCGAAGCCGACGACATCCACTCCCTGGGCCTTCAATGCCTTCGCCTTGGCGTCGATGGACAGGGTAGGGGACGGCTGGATCTTGTTGACGCGGTCTGCAAGTTTCATTGTTCCCTCCTTTGGGGTTATGGCAGAGGCTCCAGTGGAGCGTCCGCTCTAGCTATTCCGTTTTTGAAAATTTATCCCTGAGGGCCTCCCGCACCAGGGGCGGAACCAGACCCTCTATGGGTCCGTTCAGGGAACTGACTTCCTTGACGATGGATGACGACAGGTAACCGTAAGGGACTGATGTCATCATGAAAAGTGTTTCAACATCCTGAGAGATGCTCCGATTCATCTGGGCGATCTGAAATTCATACTCGAAATCCGAGATGGCTCGCAGTCCCCGAATGATGACCGTCGCATTCTGAGAGAGGACGTAATCTACCAGAAGGCCGTCGAAAGTGTCAACCCTCGCCCTGACGTTGTCCGCCAGCACCCGCTGGATCATGTCGACCCGTTCATCGATGGTGAAGAGGGAGTTCTTGGCCGAGTTGCGGGCCACAGCTACGATGATTTCGTCGAAAATTCTGAGCCCCCGGTCGATGATGTCCAGGTGGCCGTAGGTGATGGGGTCGAAGGAACCGGGGTAGACGGCGACTTTTCTAGGCATGGTCGTCAGGTATCCCTTTCTGGAAGAATGTGAGGGCGGTGTCGCCGTAAACTCTCCGGTCGAACTGTCTCAACGGACCGAATCCTTCGGGGAGTTCTTCGCCCGAATCCGATTCTGCCACGATGATCGTACTCCCGGTGACACACGGTGATGCTGCCAGTTTTTCGAGGATATTTTCCGCCAGCCCCAGGCGATAGGGAGGGTCGAGAAAAATGATGTGAAAGGGACTTTCTCCCGCGAGCAGCTGAAGTGCCGCCGCAGCTTCTGTTACGACCACCCGGCTCCGGTCGGCGAGGCCAAGCTGAGTCAGGTTCTGCCTGATAACGGCGGCTGACTCCCGGTGGCTGTCGACAAAGACTGCCTCGCTGCAGCCCCGGCTCAGGGCTTCGATGCCGAGGTTTCCTGTTCCGGCAAAGATGTCGAGAATTTTCAGTCCTTCTAAGTTCCCCAGAAGTGAGGTAAGGATGCTAAAAAGGGCTTCCTTTACCCGGTCTGCAGTGGGGCGGACCCGTTCTCCCCGGGGGGAGGCAAGCCGGCGTCCCCGGGCGCTTCCGCCGATGACTCTCACGGGGCATTCCCGATGGCAGCAGCGAGCCGGGAGGCACTCCCCTTGGCGTGAAAGGCCTGGAGAAATTCCCTGGCTTCACGGTAAGCCATGTCGTGAATCTGCTTTGCATTTTCTTCGGGGATGGAATCTATTTCGGCCTTAAAGATTTTTGTGGCGAACTTTATGTCCCTGCCGTTGTCCCTTGCCCAGTGGCGCATGGCGTCCATGAGATCGAGTGGGAGCCCCGCGTGGGCCACATTCTGCCAGAGGGTACCGATGTTCCCCTTGCGGATACCGTAGTCGGCGAGCTTGCCCACGAGTCGCAACGGCGTTCCGGTAATGCCGTGCTGGACGAGCCCCGAGAGGCCGTGGCGCACGGCAGCCTCGAAGATCGCCTTGGTCCGGTCGAGATCAATTCTGACCATCTCACCGTCCAGGTAGTTTCCCCGCTTGGAGCCGTTGTCGATGGCAAGGAGTTGAGGCTGGATCCCTTTTGCCGCAAGGCCCGACAGAAATTCATCGGTCTCTTCGACGGTGGTCAGGTTTGACTCCACGCCAGGAGGTCGTACTTCTCCCAGCTCAACTTCGAGGCCGTACCCCTCATCCTCCACGGTGGCTGCCAGTTCGGCGGTGATCCGGATGTTGTCGGGCAGAGGATTGAAGGATGCGTCGATGGCAAAGGAGGTATAACCGGCCTCAATCTGGGACTGGATGAGGAGCCGGGCGCTCTCCTGTTCTTCGGGTGAGGTGTTCTGGACGGTTGTATGGTCGCCGTGGATGATGAACGGCTTCGTGAAGCCGAACCGTTCGGCATATTCCATAACCGTATCGACGAAAAGCTGCGGGGTCTGCCCGGTGTAGCCGCCGTCAATTCCCCCCTCGGTTCGGGTGAGCTCGAATGCGACCACGGCGTCGAGCTCCTCGGCAGCCTTCATGATGCCGGGAATAACGTGTCTTATCCGTGGGTTGCAGGCCATGAGGATGAGTTTTTCGTTCTTGAGGGCGCTGAACAGGTCGCGGCCATTGAGGAGGCAGACGCCCGATTGTGGGCCAAGTTTCTTTCTGACTCTTTCGGGGACCAGTTCCAGGAGTTTAGTTGACATGGTATGGTTTTACAACTCCTTGCCGCAAAGCGAATATTCTTAAAAAAGGCTCAGAAATCTAACATGATACGTTGTGAGGAGTCAAGGATATCTTTTCGCGGTTGACACTCCCGGGAAGCGACATTAGAGTTGGGCGCAACAGGGGGAGGAAATATGGCAGACGGCATTGACGGACGTTCCCTGGAGCGGACTGACCTGGCGGGCTACGCGGCGCGAAGCGCCGAATCCCGTGGCAGGCGGCACCCGGAGGTCTTTCGCGACCACCGGCCCGCCTTCGAGCGGGACCGGGACCGGATTATCCACTGTGCAGCATTCCGCAGGCTTGAGTACAAAACACAGGTGTTTGTCAATCACGAGGGGGACTACTACCGCACCCGGCTCACCCATTCCCTGGAGGTGGCCCAGATCGGCAAGGCGATTGCCCGGCGCCTTGGGCTGAACGAGGAGCTGACAGAGGCCCTGGCCCTGGCACACGACCTGGGGCATACACCATTCGGCCACACGGGGGAGGAGGTCCTGAACCGCTTGATGGAGGGGTTCGGCGGCTTCGAGCATAACCTCCAGTCGTTCCGGGTGGTGGATCAGTTGGAGGAGCGCTATCCCGACTTCAACGGCCTTAATCTCTCCTGGGAGGTGCTGGAGGGGATTGTCAAACATTCGTCCCCCTATGATCGGCCGGTAGGGGTGATTGACGGATTCCTTCCCGGTGTGGTACCGACCATCGAGGCCCAGATCATCAACTATGCCGATGAGATCGCTTACAACAATCACGATATCGACGACGGCCTCAAGTCAGGCTTCATAACTCTTGATCAGCTCCATGGGGTGGAGCTCTGGCGGGAGGTTTACGAGGGGATCGGGAGCGCCTATCCGGAGATCGACCCTGAGCGGCGGAAGTTCCAGACCATCAGCGCCCTCATCGGGCTCTTCATCAAGGACCTGACCGTCACCACGCTGGAGAACGTGCGACGGCTGAATATTTCCACCCTTGACGATCTGCGGAGGGGCAACCGCCCCGTGGTGGCGTTCAGTCCGGCTGTAGCGGAAAAAAACCGTAAGCTCAAGCGGTTTCTCTTTGAAAACCTCTACCGGCACTACAGGGTTGAGCGGATGCGGGTGAAGGCAGAACGCTACCTCTCCCAACTCTTTGAATCCTATGTGAAACATTCTACGCTCCTACCACGCAAGTATCAGAATAAGATGGATATTCTGGGGCGGGAGCGGGTCGTCTGCGACTATATCGCTGGCATGACAGACCGCTTCGCCCTTGACGAATTCAAGCGGCTCTTCGAGCCCTATGAAAGAGTGTGAACGGAGGGGAGGAGTGTGCCGGCAAGACACGTGATTACGGGATGGTATGGCTAAATCCTTGACTTGCCGCCGGTATTGGGTTATTAACGGTGAAAAAATGCTGCTTGATAGACGATAATACTTAACCATCCGTGAGGATGGGGCGGAAAGCCTACAGGGTCTCACGCAGACAGCCGGGTTGCCGAAATATCATTTTTAATGGTGCGGTCCCGGCTTTTTTATATCCTGTCCCCTTGAGTGGTGCAATCGTCAAGGGAATTTTATCGAGAATGGAGAGTCTATGAAGAAGTTTCTTGCAGCTGTTCCCCTGGTGTTGGCGGTGGTGTCGCCGGTACTCGCTGCGTCCGACGTCGGCTTTGACGTGAACATCAATGTCGGCAACCAGCCAAGAGTGGTAATTCCGTCGCCGCAGCCAGTGTTGGTTTCGGCGCCTCCGCGGGTGGTGATCGAGGAACCGCCGGTCTTTATCACCCCACCGCGTCTCGGGTTTTACGTCGGGGTGGATATCCCCTATGACATTTTCTACATCTCCGGCCGCTACTACCTCTGGCAGGACAATTACTGGTACCGGGCACCCCACTACCGGGGACCGTGGGCTGTGGTTCAGTACAAGAGCCTCCCCCCGGGGCTCCGCAAGCATAAGCTGGAGCGGATCCGTTACTACCGCGACGACGAATACCGGGTTTACCGCAGTGACCACGACCACTACCGCGGGAAGCGCTTCAAGCCGGAAAAAGAGTATAAGGAGCGCCGCAAAGCGGATAAGCGGCGATACAAGGATGAGCACAAGCACCGTGGCAAGGGTAAAGGACACGGGCACGACGACTGATTCCCGAAGCCGGCAGACCAATACATAGAGCAATAAACGAGAAAAGCCCGGAGCGATCCGGGCTTTTCTCGTCTGGTAAGGTTCTGGGTGGTCTACTTTTCCTTGGGGAGCTCCAGTTTCGGTTCAGTGGCCTTACGGTAAAGAAGAAAAGTCCGACCGAGCACTTGGGCCACCTCGGCGCCGCAGGCGCGGGCCAGTTCATCGGCCACTTCGTGGCGGTCCATGATGCAGCTTTCGAGGATCTTCACTTTGATGAGTTCGTGGTGCTCGAGGGCTTCGACGGTTTCGCGGACAAGGGGTTCGGAGACTTCCCCTTTGCCGACGGTGATTACGGGATTGAGGCTGTGCCCCAGCCCCCGGAGAAAGCGTTTTTGTTTTCCGGTCAGCATGTTTATTCCTTTGCGTGTGGTGGTCAGGCTGCCGGACGTATAGCACGAATCATGGGGGAAGGCAACGCAACGCTACTCGCAGACAGGCTCGACTCTCTCCAGATAGGCGATCAGCCGGTTTATGAATCGCTCTATGGAAGGCCAGTTACTGCGCGCAGCCGCTTTTTCCAGCCGCTCGCCGATGAGGCTCACGGCGTCGAACCCGAACGAGCGTCCCGCCCCCTTGAGATTGTGGGCTATGGTGCGGATCAGGGACGAATCTTCGTGGGCCAGGGCATCTTGAAGGGAAGCGACATCTTGCCACCGGTGATCGAGGAAGACGGGAACGATGTCGATCAGTTCCGGGTCCACCTTGATTCTGACAGGTTTCCGCTTGCGTTGGGTCATGGGGGATCTTCGGTTACTGCTGTGCCATTTCGTTGATCGTTTGCAGCAGAATCTCCTTTCTGATCGGCTTGGAGAGATGCGTCGTACAGCCCGCTTCCCGTGTCTTCAGGAAATCACGTCGCTCGGCGCTGGCCGTGAGTGCGATAACGGGCACCGGCGTTCGGCCATGCTGTTGCTCCCATTCCCTGATCTTCCTGGTGGCCGAAAAGCCATCCATGACCGGCATCTGTATGTCCATAAGCACGAGGTCGTAGTCGCCCGCCATGAATTTCTTCAGCGCCTCTTCGCCGTTGTGGGCCATGTCGACAGCGTGGCTGGTAGTTCCGAGGAACGCACTGAGAAGCATCCGTATGTCCGCGGCATCCTCTGCCAGGAGAATCCGGAGGCTCCGTTCCTGCGGATTGGCGGCCTGTCTCCGTTCGGTGTCGGGGGAAACGGGGAGACCCGGGGAGCATAGTCGGGCGGTGAATACGAAACAGGTCCCTTTCCCTTCCTTGCTCATAACCCGAATTGTTCCGCCCATCATGCTGACGATGCCCTTGGCGATGGCCAGTCCGAGCCCTGTTCCTCCGTAGGTGCGGGAGGTGGCGGACGAGACTTGAGCGTATCTCTCGAAGATTTCATCGAGTTTTTCGCCGGGAATTCCTACCCCCGTATCCTGAATGGTGAACCGGAGGGGGACTTCCGTGGTGGAGTCGGATGGGGACGGGTCAGGGTCCCGTTCGACCGTGAGGGTGATTTTCCCCTCGTCGGTAAACTTTACGGCGTTGCCGGCCAGGTTGAGAATAACCTGTTGGAGTCGCTTCGGATCGCCGACAAGCCGAGCAGGAACATCGGACGCCACGCTATACTCGAGTACGAGCCCTTTTCTGCCGGCCTGCCAGGCTATGAGTTTTGCGGTTGTGTCGATGAATTCACGGAACGGAAACTCGATCTGTTCCAGGTGGAGCCGTCCTGCTTCGAGCCGTGAGTTGTCGAGCAGGTCGTTGACGAGGGAGAGGAGGAATTCTGCAGCATGGTGAAAGGCGTTCAGGTATTCAGTTTGAGCCTGGTCGAGAGGAGTTTCGCGGAGAAGTTCAACGGCGCCAGTCAGAAGCTGTATCTGGGAACGGATTTCGTGACTCACCTGGGCAAGGAGCTCTCCCTTGGTGTGGCAGGCCGCTTCGGCTGTCGCCTTTGCTCGCTTGAGTTCCCGCTCGGCGTTTTTCCGTTCGGCCAACTCAGCCCGCAATTCGTCAACAAGCCGCTCCAGCTCGGCAATTCGTTCGGTCTCCATTGCGCATGTCGGTCCAGTCGGGGCCACGGTCGTTATTCCTGTCGGCGAACGCAAGGGAATAGGTAACAGACCACCCTCTTGTTTCAGAGTGTCGCGGATACTGTTACGATAATGAAATATGGTCTGTTGGACTGTATACCACAGCTCTGCGGGCTCGGCAATCGCATAAGTGGGATTAAATTAATGCTGGAATCCTCATCAGGGGCTTTCCGGAGAATCTCCTTTACAAAAACAGGCTCTTTCGGCTATTGTTCCCCGGTTACACTCAAGCATACGAACAAGGTGTCTATGAAGATCGAAAACATCCGGAATTTCTCGATAATTGCCCACATTGACCACGGTAAGTCCACCCTTGCCGATCGGCTTCTGGAGTACACCGGCGCCCTGTCCGAGCGAGAGAAGCAGGATCAGTTCCTCGACAAGATGGACCTGGAGCGGGAGCGGGGGATTACCATCAAGGCCCAGACCGTCCGCCTGATCTATCGGGCTGACGACGGGAAGGACTACGTCCTGAACCTTATCGATACCCCAGGGCACGTGGATTTCACCTACGAGGTTTCCCGGTCCCTGGCTGCCTGCGAGGGGGGGCTGCTGGTGGTTGATGCATCCCAGGGGGTCGAGGCCCAGACCCTTGCCAATGTCTACCTGGCCATCGACACCAATCTTGAGGTCTTCCCGGTCCTGAACAAAATCGATCTGCCGGCGGCTGATCCGGAGCGGGTCAAACACGAGATCGAGGAGATCATCGGCATTGACGCCCACGACGCGGTACTCGCCAGCGCCAAGGAGGGGATCGGCACCCGGGAGATACTGGAAGAGATTGTCAAGAAGATACCGCCGCCGGAGGGAGACCCGGCCGCGCCGCTCAAGGCGCTGCTCTTCGATTCGTGGTACGACCAGTATCAGGGAGTCATCATCCTGGTGCGGCTCATCGACGGTACCCTGAAAAAGGGGGAGAAGATCCAGCTCGTCTCCACCGGGCGCAGCTATGAGGCCCTCAAGGTCGGCGTCTTCGCCCCGGTCATGCGCGAGGTGCCCCAGCTGTCGGCGGGAGAGGTCGGTTTCCTTATCGCCGGCATCAAGGATGTTGCCGATGCCAAGATCGGCGACACCGTAACCCATACCCACAGGCCCTGCATAACTCCCCTCGGCGGTTTCAAGGAAGTGAAGCCGATGGTCTTTTCGGGGCTGTACCCCATCGATACGTCACAGTACGAGCAGCTTCGCGACGCACTCGCCAAGCTCAAGCTCAATGACTCCTCTTTTTCCTACGAGCCGGAAACCTCCCTGGCGTTGGGTTTCGGCTTCCGGTGCGGCTTTCTGGGGCTTCTTCACATGGAGATCATCCAGGAGCGGCTGGAAAGGGAGTTCAACCTCGACCTGATCACCACCGCTCCGACGGTCGTTTACAGGGTCCATCGGCTCAAGGGGGACGTGATCTCCATCGAGAGCGCCAATCAGCTACCCCCCACCCAGGAAATCGACTACGTGGAGGAGCCGTTCATCTTGGCGTCCATTCACACTCCCAACGAGTTCGTCGGCGGGATCCTGGCTCTGTGCGAGGAGAAGCGCGGGGTTCAACGGGAGATTAAATACCTGACTCAGACGCGGGTTATGATTATCTACGAACTCCCCCTGAACGAGGTGGTGCTGGACTTCTACGACCGGCTCAAATCCATTACCAAGGGATATGCGTCTCTCGATTACGAGCATCTGGACTACCGCCGCAGCGAACTCGTGCGGATGAATATCATGATCAACGGCGAAGTGGTCGACGCCCT
Source organism: Geobacter sp. (assembly GCF_030834625.1). Lineage (NCBI taxonomy): Bacteria > Pseudomonadati > Thermodesulfobacteriota > Desulfuromonadia > Geobacterales > Geobacteraceae > Geobacter > Geobacter sp. The sequence continues at coordinate 21,202 of NZ_JAUQXO010000010.1, read as the reverse complement.
TTCCCTCATCATCCACCGGGACAAGGCCTATTTCCGGGGCCGGGACCTCGTCTCCAAGATGAAGGAGCTGATTCCCCGCCAGATGTTCGAAGTGGCGATCCAGGCGGCCATCGGCACCAAGGTCATTGCCCGGGAAACCGTCAAGGCCCTGCGCAAGGATGTTCTTGCCAAGTGCTACGGCGGCGACATAACGCGCAAGCGCAAGCTCCTTGAGAAGCAGAAGGAAGGGAAGAAACGGATGAAGAACGTGGGGAACGTGGAGCTGCCCCAGGAGGCTTTCCTCGCCATTCTCAAGGTGGAAGAGTAGGTAGCGAACGTTCACCGAAAAGGAACCGCAATGGACTACAAGGACACGCAGAATCGATCGAACGGCGTCATGGGTGAAGGCACGGCGACAGAGGAGCAGCAGGTAAAGAAAAAGCATATTGTCCGGGAGTATGCCGAGTCGATTATCATCGCCGTCATCCTTGCCCTCATCATCCGGACGTTCGTGGTGCAGGCATTCAAGATCCCCTCCGGCTCCATGGAGGATACCCTGGCCATTGGCGACCACATCCTCGTCAGCAAGTTCATCTACGGCACCAAGATTCCTTTTACCGACATGAAAATTGCTCCGATCCGACAGCCGAAGTGTGGCGACGTCATTGTCTTCGAATATCCCGAAGATCCGAGCAAGGACTTCATCAAGCGCGTCATCGGGGTCCCCGGTGACGAGATCAAAGTATACATGAAGAAGGTCTATGTGAACGGGAAGCATTATCAGATCCCCCAGGAGGTCCACAAGGAGAACGATATCATTCCCACGGCCCAGAACCCGAGGGACAATTTCGGTCCCGTCACGGTGCCGGCGGGTTCCTATTTTGTCATGGGCGACAACCGGGACCGCTCCTACGACAGCCGCTTCTGGGGATTTGTGAAAAGCGAGCAGATCAAGGGACTTGCCTTCATCAAATACTGGTCGTGGGATCGCGATAACTTCCGTGTCCGCTGGAAGAGTATCGGTGATCTGATTCACTGAAATTGACCTTGACACTCTCCTTGACGGGGTGATAAACTTCCGAAAATTTTGCAGACACACACAAACTTTACCTTTTAAATTAACCCCGTGAGGTTAGAAAAGGTGCTGATGACAGACTCGTACCAGACAGTCTTACTGAGCCTTTTCGCGTTGTGCGGAAGGGCTCTTTTCGTGCCTGTTGACGGAGTTGCCGACAGGACCCAGCGAGCGGAAAGGAGGGACGAAGTGGCTGAAGAGAAGACGACCATACTTGACGGGGTTGGAGTAAAGCGGGCTCTTACCCGGATTGCCCACGAAATCCTCGAACGGAACAAGGGGGTTGCCGATCTGGTCCTCATTGGGATCAGGACCGGCGGTGTCCATCTGGCCCGGGAACTGTCGGCGCGGCTGGAGGAGATCGAGGGGGGAAAGGTGTCAGTGGGGGAGGTTGACATCACCCTCTACCGCGATGATTTCAAGGGACACGCCATCCACCTGCCGGTGGGGAAGACCGATATCCCGTTCACCATGGAAAAGAAGAAGGTGATCCTCGTGGATGATGTGCTTTTTACCGGCCGGACCATCCGCGCTGCCATGGATGCCATCATGGACCACGGCCGGCCCGACAGCATCCAGCTGGCGGTCCTTATCGACCGGGGACACCGGGAGCTCCCCATCCGGGCCGACTTTGTGGGGCGCAATGTACCCACGAGCCGCCGGGAGAAGATCACGGTCCAGTTCGATGCCGATGCCAAGCCGGTGGAAGTGGTCCTGGAGAAGTGATTGTCTGAGGGCAGCCGCCGGCGGTTGCCTTTGCCGGGGCAGGCACGGGGCCTGGCCCTACACCACCACGGGGGGACGCGATGGGATTCAAGCACAAGGACATCATAGCGCTGAAAGACCTCACCAAGGATGAGATTGAACTGCTGATCTCGACCGCCGAAAACATGCGGGAGATCAACAGCCGCGATATCAAGAAGGTGCCGACCCTGCGCGGCAAGACTATCATCAACCTTTTCTACGAGTCATCGACCCGTACCCGTACTTCATTCGAGATCGCGGGAAAGCGGCTGTCGGCCGATACCGTCAATATCACCGCCTCCACGAGTTCGGCTACCAAGGGGGAGACGCTCCTCGATACGGCCCGGAACCTGGAAGCCATGAAACCGGATATCGTCGTCATGCGCCACGCCGTGTCGGGCTCCCACTACTTCCTGGGCAAGCGGCTTTCCTGCTCCATCATCAATGCCGGCGACGGCGCCCACGAGCACCCTTCCCAGGGGCTCCTCGATATGTTGACCATTAAGGACCGCTACGGTCGGCTCGACGGGCTCAAGGTGGCCATTGTCGGCGACATTACCCATAGTCGGGTGGCCCGGTCCGACATCTCCGGCCTCACCAAGATGGGGTCCCACATGTACCTGGCTGGCCCCCCCACCATGATGCCGCCGGGGGTGGAGCGGCTCGGCAACGTCACCGTCTGCGGCACTATGAAAGAGGCGATCCAAGACGCCGACGTGATCATAATGCTCCGCATTCAGCAGGAGCGGCAGGGGAAAACCCTCATTCCCAACACGCGGGAGTATTCCCGCTATTACGGTCTTAACCCTGAAAACCTCAAGTGGGCGAAGCCCGACGCGATGGTCATGCACCCCGGACCCATCAACCGCGGGGTGGAGCTCTCCTCCTACGTGGCAGACGGCGCCAATTCCCACGTTCTCAAGCAGGTGGAAAACGGCGTGGCGGTGCGGATGGCGATGCTCTACCACGTGAGTGGCGGAACGCTGGCAACTGAATGATCCCATTATTGTGGGGGCGAATCTCGTATTCGCCCGTTTGCAGGCGATCACAAGGATCGCCCCTACACCAGAACGCGAGGTGACCAATGAATCTTTTGATACAGGGAGGGCGGGTGATCGACCCGTCCCAGGGAATTGATGAAACGCTCGACATACTCGTTGAGAATGGGATCGTCAAGGAGTTGGGCAAGGGGTTGACGGCACCCCCGGAAACCGAGACGATCGACGCTTCCGGCCTGATCGTCACGCCGGGGCTCATCGACATGCACGTCCACCTGCGTGACCCGGGCCTCGAGTACAAGGAAGATATAGTTTCCGGGACCAGGGCTGCTGCGGCCGGCGGGTTCACATCGGTGGCCTGCATGCCCAACACCAAGCCGGTGAACGACAACAAGGCGGTGACCACTTACATTATCGCCAAGGCCAAGGCCGAAGGGGTGGTCAACGTTTTCCCGGTGGGTTCAATCACCCAGGGGTCTCACGGCGAGCGCCTCTCCGAAATGGGCGAGCTGAAGGAATCTGGCTGCGTGGCCGTCTCCGACGACGGGCGGCCGGTGACGAGCTCCGAGCTCATGCGCCGTGCCCTGGAGTATGCCAAGGGGATGGGTATTATGGTCATCTCCCACGCTGAGGACCTGTCGCTGGTGGGTGCGGGAGTCATGAACGAGGGGTTCGTTTCCACCGAGCTGGGACTGAAGGGGATCCCGTGGGCCGCCGAGGACGCGGCAACTGCCCGTGACGTCTACCTGGCCGAGTTCACCGATTCTCCGCTCCACATCGCCCACGTTTCCACCAGGGGGTCGCTTCGCATCATCCGCAATGCCAAGGCCCGCGGCGTGAAAGTCACCTGCGAGACCGCACCCCACTATTTCAGCCTCACCGACGAGGCGGTGCGGGGGTACGACACCAATGCCAAGATGAACCCGCCGCTTCGCACGGCCGACGACGTGGCCGCGGTAAAGGAGGCCCTGAAGGATGGCACCATTGATGCCATTGCCACCGACCACGCTCCCCACCACCTGGACGAGAAGGATGTGGAGTTCAACGAGGCCCTGAACGGCATCATCGGCCTGGAAACATCTTTGCCGCTCTCCCTCAAACTGGTGGAAGAGGGGGTATTGACCCTTCCAGCGCTGGTGGAGAAGATGTCATACAACCCGGCAAAAATACTCGGCATTGACCGCGGAACCCTGAAGCCTGGAACCGTTGCTGATATTACCGTCATTGATCCGAATGCCACGTGGATGGTGGAGGCCGACAAGCTCGCCAGCAAGTCCAAGAACTCCCCCTTTCTCGGATGGGAGATGAAGGGAGCCGCGGCTTTCACTATTGTTTCCGGCAAGGTTGCGTTTAAACGTGGTTAACCCATTACGGGTGACACATTCATTGCCCCAACATATTGTATTTGACATAGGAGTATGTTCATGAAAGCTGTCCTAGCGCTCGCCGACGGGCGCATCTTTGAAGGAAAATCGTTCGGTGCCACCGGCGAGTCAACCGGCGAGGTGGTTTTCAACACCGCCATGACCGGCTACCAGGAGGTTCTGACCGACCCTTCCTACAAGGGGCAGATGGTCACCATGACCTACACCCAGATGGGCAACACCGGCATCAACCCGGAGGATATCGAGAGCAGGCAGCTCTACCTCTCGGGGTTCATCGTCAAGGAGTACCACGACTGCTACTCCAACTGGCGGGCAACCATGAGCCTCGACGCCTATCTGAAGGAGAACGGCGTGGTGGGCATTCAGGGGCTCGATACCCGGGCGCTCACCCGGCATCTGCGGGACAAGGGTGCCCAGAACGGGATCATTTCCACCGTCGATTTCGACCACGAGAGCCTCGTGAGAAAGGCCCGGGCCGTGCCGAGCATGGCGGGCCTCGATCTCGCCTCTGGCGTCACCTGCGATAAGCCCTACCACTGGACCGAGAAGCTCTGGGACCTGGAGGAGGGGTACACCGCCGCGAAATCTGAAGAACTCAAATACAAGGTGGTGGCCTACGACTTCGGCATCAAGTACAACATCCTCCGCTGCCTCGTCTCGGCTGGCTGCGACGTGACTGTGGTTCCTGCCACCTTCCCGGCGGATGAGGCCCTGGCCATGAATCCGGACGGCATCTTCCTCAGCAACGGCCCCGGTGACCCGGAGCCCATGACCGCCGTCATCGAGAACATCAAAAAGTTTGTGGGCAAGAAGCCGATCTTCGGCATCTGTCTCGGCCACCAGCTCCTGGGCCTCGCACTGGGCGGCAAGACCATGAAGCTCAAGTTCGGCAACCATGGCTCCAACCTGCCGGTCATGGATATGGAGACCCGTCGGGTTGAGATTACCGCCCAGAACCATGGCTTTTCGGTGGACATCGAGTCTCTCGGCCACGCCTGCGAGCTGGCCCACGAGAACCTGAACGACGAGACCGTGGAGGGGATGAAGCACAGGTCTCTCCCCATCTTCTCGGTCCAGCACCACCCGGAGGCATCGCCCGGCCCCCACGACTCCCACTACCTGTTCGGGCGGTTCGTGGAGCTGATGGAGAAGGAATAATGCGTAGTGGCGAATTTGGTATTCGCCCGTGAAGGACCATGCGGTACATCGATCTTTATCAATCAGGCGAATTGCTGAAACGGGTCAAGGCAGCCTATGCGCGGCTGCGCTCCTGCGACCTCTGCCCCCACGACTGCCGGGTGAACCGGCTGGCCGGCGAGATCGGTGCATGCCGGGCGGGGTGGCTGCCGCGGATTGCATCGGCCAATGTTCATCACGGAGAGGAACCCCCAATCTCCGGGACTCGGGGATCGGGGACCATCTTCCTCTCCTGGTGCAGCCTCCACTGCCGGTTCTGCCAGAACTTCCCCATCAGCCAGCAGGGGAACGGGACGGACCTGACCACGCGGGAACTGGCGGAGCGGATGCTCGGGCTTCAGAAGCGCGGGGTGCATAACATCAACTTCGTCACTCCGACCCACTTCCTGCCGCAGATACTGGCGGCGCTCTGGCTGGCGATTCCCCGCGGGTTCCGGCTTCCCATCGTCTGGAACTCCAGCGGTTACGAGAAGGTGGATGCCCTCCGGCTCCTGGATGGTGTCGTGGACATCTACCTGCCGGACATGAAGTATGTGGCTGAAGAACCTGCGGTCCAGTTTTCATCAGCTTCCGGCTACCGGGAGATGAACCGGGGGGCAGTTGCCGAGATGCTTCGCCAGGTGGGGCATCTTGAGCTGGACGATGAGGGAGTCGCGGTGCGCGGCCTTATCATCCGCCACCTGGTGCTGCCCGATGGGGCGGCCGGGAGCGGCGAGACCCTTCGCTGGATCGCCGCGAACCTGGGGACTGAGACCCACATTGCCCTGATGAACCAGTTCTTCCCGGCCCACCGGGCCGCCGAGACGCCGGGGATTCACCGCAAGATCACCGACGAGGAGTACGACGAGGCTGTGGAGGCCCTGGAAGAGGCGGGACTGGAGAACGGCTGGGTGCAGGATTAGCATGAGAACGATTGTTTTGCTGGCGCTGTCCAATGTATTCATGACATTCGCCTGGTACGCGCACCTGAAGAACCTGAAGGCGGCCCCGTGGTACATCGCGGTGGCGGTGAGCTGGGGGATCGCCTTCTTCGAGTACCTGATCCAGGTTCCCGCCAACCGGATAGGGTACGGCACTTTCAGCCTGGGGCAGCTCAAGATCATGCAGGAGGTCATAACGCTTGCGGTCTTCGTCCCCTTCGCGGTCTACTACATGGGACAGCCCCTGAAGCTGGACTACCTCTGGGCCGGCTGCTGCCTGGCCGGTGCGGTCTTCTTCATCTTTCGAGGATAAATTCATTCTTTAACGACGATACATCAGCAAGGAGTTGCAATGCCCAAACGTACCGACATCAATAAGATCCTCATCATCGGCGCCGGCCCCATTGTCATCGGCCAGGCGTGCGAGTTCGACTACTCCGGCACCCAGGCCTGCAAGGCCCTGAAGGAGGAGGGGTTCGAGGTGGTGCTGCTGAACAGCAACCCGGCTACCATCATGACCGATCCCGACTTCGCCGATCGGACCTACGTGGAACCGGTGACCCCCGAGGTGCTGGCGAAGATCATCGAGAAAGAGCGCCCCGATGCGGTCCTACCAACCCTGGGCGGCCAGACGGCCCTGAACACCGCCGTGGCCGTGGCCGAGAACGGTACCCTGGACAAGTTCGGGGTCGAGCTGATCGGGGCCAAGCTTCCGGCCATCAAGAAGGCCGAGGACCGGACCCTCTTCAAGGAAGCCATGGAGAAGATCGGCCTGTCGGTCCCCCGTTCTGGCCTTGCCCACAACTACAGCGAGGCGATGGAGGTGGTCAAGACAGTCGGCTTCCCGGCCATCATTCGCCCCTCCTTCACCCTGGGCGGGACTGGCGGCGGCATAGCCTACAACATGGAAGATTACGAGAAGATGGCCATGGGGGGGATCGACGCGTCTCCCACGGACGAAATCCTCGTGGAGGAGTCGGTCATCGGCTGGAAGGAGTACGAGCTGGAGGTGATGCGCGACACCGCCGACAACGTGGTGATCATCTGCTCCATCGAGAACTTCGACCCGATGGGGGTCCACACCGGTGACTCCATCACCGTGGCCCCTGCCCAGACCCTCACCGACAAGGAGTACCAGATCCTCCGGGATGCGGCCCTCAAGATCATCCGCGAGATCGGGGTCGACACCGGCGGCTCCAATATCCAGTTCGGCATCAACCCGAAGAACGGCCGGCTGGTGGTCATCGAGATGAACCCGCGGGTGTCGCGCTCCTCGGCCCTGGCCTCCAAGGCGACCGGCTTCCCCATCGCCAAGATCGCGGCCAAGCTGGCCGTGGGCTACACCCTGGACGAGATCCGCAACGACATCACCCGCGAGACCCCGGCCTGTTTCGAACCTACCATTGACTACGTGGTGACCAAGATTCCGCGCTTCACCTTCGAGAAGTTCCCGGCCGCCGACGCCACCCTTACCACCCAGATGAAGTCGGTGGGGGAGGTGATGGCCATCGGCAGGACCTTCAAGGAGTCGTTCCAGAAGGCGCTCCGTTCCCTGGAGATCGGCGCCTCTGGTTTCGAGTCGCGTCTCTTTACCAATGGTGATACCCGCCGGGCCCTGACCGCAAAGGAGCAGCAGCTTATCCACGACAAGCTCCGGGTCCCCAACTGGGAGCGGCTCTGGTACCTGGGGGACGCCTTCCGCAGCGGCATGAGCATTGAGGAAATCTTCCAGCTCACCGCCATCGATCCCTGGTTCCTCCATAACATCAAGCAGATCATCGAGAAGGAAGAGGAATTGCGGAAAGTCAGTGTCTTGACCGAGACGCCGGAGAACCTCACCGCCATCGTTCGGGAGGCAAAGCAGTACGGCTTCGCCGACAAGATGCTCGGCCGGTTCTGGGACAAGAGCGATGAGGATATCCGCCAGTTGCGGCTCTCTCTCGGCGTCAAGCCCGTGTTCAAGAGGGTCGATACCTGCGCCGCCGAGTTCGTGGCTTACACTCCGTACCTCTACTCCACCTACGAGGAGGAGTGCGAGGCGGAGGTGACCGACAGGAAGAAGATCATGATCCTCGGCGGCGGACCCAACCGGATCGGCCAGGGGATCGAGTTCGACTACTGCTGCGTCCACGGGGTTTTTGCCCTGGGCGAGGACGGCTACGAGACCATCATGGTCAACTGCAACCCGGAGACGGTCTCCACCGACTACGATACCTCCGACCGCCTCTACTTCGAGCCCCTCACCTACGAGGACGTCCTCTCCATAGTCGAGTTGGAGAAGCCCCAGGGGGTCATCGTCCAGTTCGGCGGTCAGACTCCCCTCAAGCTGGCCGTGGCCCTTGAGAAGGCCGGAGTCCCCATCATCGGCACCTCACCCGACGCCATCGACCGGGCCGAGGACCGGGAACGCTTCCAGGAGATGCTCCACAAACTGAACCTCCTGCAGCCCGAGAATGGAACCGCCCGCTCCTTCGAGGAAGCGGAAGAGGCGGCCAACCGTATCGGTTACCCCGTGGTGGTGCGCCCCTCATACGTCCTCGGCGGCCGGGCCATGGAGATCGTCTACGATGTGGACAACCTGCGCCGCTACATGACAACTGCCGTCCAGGCCTCGCCGGAGCATCCGATTCTCATCGACAAGTTCCTGGACAAGGCCATCGAGATCGACGTGGATGCCCTCTGCGACGGGACCGAGGTGGTCATCGGCGGGATCATGGAGCACATCGAGGAGGCGGGCATCCACTCGGGGGACTCGGCCTGCTGCCTCCCGCCCCATTCCATCTCGCAAGAACTGGTGGAGGAGATCCGCCGGCAGACCACCATCATGGCCCTGGAACTGAACGTCAAGGGGCTCATGAACGTCCAGTACGCCATCAAGGACGGAACCATCTATATTCTCGAAGTGAACCCCCGGGCATCCCGGACCGCCCCCTTCGTCTCCAAGGCCACGGGACGCCCCCTGGCCAAGATAGCTGCCCGGGTCATGGCGGGCAAGAGCCTGAAGGAGCTTGGCGTCTCCGGTGATATCGTGCCGAAGCACATGTCGGTCAAGGAGGCGGTCTTTCCCTTCGTCAAGTTCCCGGGGGTCGACACCCTGCTCGGACCGGAGATGAAGTCCACCGGCGAAGTCATGGGGATCGGTCCCGACTTTGCCACGGCCTTCGCAAAGGCCCAGCTCGGCGCCAACGTGAAGCTCCCCCGGTCGGGAAAGGTTTTCATCAGCCTCCACGACGCCGACAAGAAACATATTGTCGATTCAGCGAAAAAACTCTATAATGCCGGTTTCAGACTGATCGCCACCCGCGGTACCGCCGCCTACCTGAAGGAGAAGGGGGTGGAAGTGGAGGTGATCAACAAGGTGCTCGAAGGACGGCCCCACATCGTCGACGCCATCAAGAGCGGCGAAATCTGTATGGTGCTTAATACCACCCAGGGGGCCCAGGCTGTAGCCGATTCCTTCTCCATCCGTCGAGAGGCCCTCATGCACAACGTGGCTTACTTCACCACCGTGGCCGGGGCAAATGCTGCCGCCGGCGGCATCGTCGCCATGCTCAATGGCGAGTTGGATGTGAAGCCGCTGCAGGAGTATCTGGTGTAAAGCGGTCGGAGAATTGCCGAACCTGGTGACTTTTCCTGTTTCAGAATGGCGTAATGTACCAACGGGGCGGCCAAACGGCTGCCCCGCGATTTTCATAGAGGAGTAGTCAGTACGATGTCTTATTCAGTTCCCATGACCAAAGAGAGTTACGAAGCGCTCCAGGAAGAGCTCAAGCGTCTGATCCGCGAGGAACGGCCCCGGGTGATTCAGGATATCGCCGAGGCCCGCAGCCACGGCGACCTTTCGGAGAACGCCGAGTACGATGCAGCCAAGAACCGCCAGGCGTTCATCGAGGGGCGAATTCAGGAACTCCAGGGAAAGCTTGCCCGGGCCCACGTGGTTGATCTTTCCGGGTTGAAGCCCGACAAGGTGGTCTTCGGCGCCACCGTTACCCTCTACGACACCACCAGCGAGGAGGAGGTCACCTACAAGATCGTCGGCGAGGAGGAGGCCGACATCAAGCTGGCGAAGATTTCATGCACCTCGCCGGTCGGCAAGGCCCTCATCGGTCACAAGCTCGACGACAGCGTAAAGATCAAGGTGCCTTCGGGGTCAGTCAAGGAATACGAGATCATTGATATCAAGTACCTCTGATTTTCCGTCATCATGCACTTTTAACAAAGAAAGGAATCACAATGAACCAGCAGTTTACCAAAGAAATGACGTTCGCCCAGGCCCTCCAGGCTAATCCCGAGGTGGCCCAGGTGCTTCGCAAGTACAATCTCGGCTGCATCGGCTGCATGGGTGCCCAGAACGAGTCCCTTGAACAGGGATGCAGCGCCCACGGACTCGATGTGAACGACATCCTGAGAGACCTGAACGCCATCGGCCAGTAACTTCTGGTCCGCAACAGGCTTACGGAAAACTGAAAAGGCGCCAAATAGGCGCCTTTTCTTTTGGTCACTGGAAGAGCCGAATCCGTCTTGTTATTCGCGGTTGTTCAGGGGAACCCCGAACCTTGCTTCCTTACGGATGCCGTTCTGAATCAGCTGTTCCCCGCATTTTACCAACTACCGCACGAAAATACCTGATTGTCCTGGGCAGCACGAACAGTGAAATCAGCAGACCGACCACAACCACCACAACAAGCAGTACTGGGTAGAATACTGCCAGCAGTACTGAGCTTACCGCGACGAAATCCTCCGTTACGCTCGCGACCACATTCGTTACGGGTTCAGGGGTCGTGTTTATCATGGCTCTCGTGGCTGCCTTCGTGCCGTGTGAACTTAGTGCGAGTCCTCCTCCCAGCAGAAAAGCAATAGCCTGTATCCCTGTGTCGAAATCGCCAAGTGCCGCCATTGCCAGCACAGCTCCTGCCGGAACTCGAATAAAGGTGTGGATTACGTCCCAAGCACTGTCGATTAAAGGTATCTTGTCGGCTATGAACTCGATTAGATACAGAGCCAGCGCGACGCCGATAACCCACCAGCTGGTCAGAGCCATAAGCTCGCCGGGAAGTTGAAGATGCGCAAAGCGGCCAAGCAGACCGAGGGTTGCCACAGAGGCATACAGGTTTATCCCTGATACCCAGGCGGTTCCCATGGCAAGAGTAAGTGTGTTGAGGAGGCTCATACCGGTTCAGTATACCATCTATTTGCGTAAGGAAAGTACAGGAGACAACAGGCGGTCCAACGTCGACTTCCCGGGTTGCAACGGGTCAATGAGCCTGCTAAAGTGGTACCCTCGTTGGCCGGGGCGAACTGCAAGCCCGTCTGAGCCGGCGTGTAGCCGGTCTGCCGTGGGGAGTTTTTCTGTTGAGTAACGGAAATCGCGATAACGTGGGGGAGCTGGTATCCCGATGGAGTCTGCCGCTGAATGCTGACGGAAGTCTTTCAATTCCTGCTGAGGTGTTGAAAGAACTGGGCCTTGGGCCGGGCGACTCCGTTGTGATCCTCCCAGGGAACGACGGTCTTGTAGTTGCCAGGGAGATTGGCACTACTGCTCCCCGGCAGCAGGATCCTTCAACGGTCCGCGATACCATCAACCGCAAGAACCTGGAAACCCCCATCCAGTTCATCAAAGGGGTCGGCCCGAAACTGGCGGAGATCCTCGGCAAGAAGGGGATAGTCACGGTGGAGGACGCCCTCTATCTCCTTCCCAACCGTTACGAGGACCGCCGTCAGGTGGTGCCCATTGCCAGGCTCCGCCCCGGGGTGACAGGAGTGTTCGCCGGAGAGGTGATTTCCGCCGACGTGGTACCCACAAAGGGGGGGCGCCGCTTCTTCGAGGTGGTGGCGCGGGACGCAAGCGGCACCATTTCCTTCAAGTGGTTCAACTTCAACCCCGCTTTTCTGAAGAAGACCTGGAAAAAGGGGCGACGGGGAATCTTTACCGGCCTGGTTTCCCAGTTCGGCCTCCAGCGCGAGGTGCATCACCCGGATGCAGAGTGGATGGCCGAGGGGGAGAGTGTGGAGGCGGTCATGGCTCGGGACCCGGTCAGCTTCGGCCGGGTGGTGCCGGTCTACCCCCTCACCGAGGGGCTCCACCAGAAGACCCTGCGGAAGGTGATGAAGGGGGTGGTGGACCAGTTCGCCCCGTGCGTGGAGAGTATGCTCTCGCCGGCGGTGGCAGGGCGCCAGGGGCTCCTGCCCTTGGCCGACGCCCTCCGACGGGTCCACTTCCCCAATGGCGATACCGACCCCCGAGGTCTTGAAGAGGGGAAGGACCCCGCCAACCGCACCCTGGTCTTCGATGAGTTCTTTTTTCTGGAGTTGGGGCTCGCCTTGAAAAAGCGTGGGGTGACCCTTGAGCCGGGCATTGCTTTTGCCGTCAGCCACACCTACACGAAGCCGCTCCTGAAGCTTCTTCCCTTCTCGCTGACCGGTGCCCAGCGCCGGGTCCTGGCCGAGATCAAAGAGGATATGATGGCCCCGCACCCGATGCACCGCCTGGTGCAGGGTGACGTGGGGAGCGGCAAGACCCTGGTGGCGCTCATGGCGGCGCTGGTGGCGGTGGAGAACGGCTACCAGGTGGCGATCATGGCCCCCACCGAGATCCTGGCGGAGCAGCACTACTTGAACATCCACCGCTGGTGCGACGAACTGGGTGTTTCGGTGGCGCTCGTGACCTCATCGCTGAAGGGGAAGGCGAAGAAGGAGGCCCTGGCGCGGGTAGCCGGGGGAGAGGCTCAGATCGTCATCGGCACCCACGCGGTAATCCAGGACAAGGTGGAGTTTCACCGGCTCGGCCTTGGCATTGTGGACGAGCAGCACCGTTTCGGCGTCCTGCAGCGGGGGCTTCTGCGGAAAAAGGGGGAGAACCCCGACATCCTCGTCATGACTGCCACTCCCATTCCCCGTACCCTGGCCATGACCGTCTTCGGCGACCTGTCGCTGTCGGTGGTCGACGAGCTGCCGCCGGGGCGGACCCCCATCGAGACACGGATCTGCTTCGAGTCGCGCCGGAAGCAGGTTTACGGCATCATCCGCGACGAGGTGGCCAAGGGGCGCCAGGCCTACGTCATCTACCCCCTGGTGGAGGAGTCGGAGAAGTCAGACCTGAAGGCCGCCACCCAGATGGCCGAGCATCTGGCCAACGATATCTTTCCTGATCTGCGGCTCGGCATCCTCCACGGCCGGATGAAGCCCGAGGAGAAGGAAGCGGTGATGCGCTCCTTTAAGTCCCGGGAAATCGACATCCTCGTGGCCACCACGGTCATCGAGGTGGGGATCGACGTCCCCAACGCCACGGTGATGGTCATCGAGCATGCCGAGCGGTTCGGCCTGTCACAACTCCATCAGCTGCGGGGGAGGGTGGGGAGGGGAAGCGAGAAGTCCCGCTGTATCCTTATGGCCGGCGAGCGCCTCTCCGAAGACGCCGAGAAGCGGCTCCGGGTCATGGAGTCCACCACCGACGGCTTCAGGATTGCCGAGGCCGATCTCGAAATCCGCGGCCCCGGCGATTTTCTCGGCACCCGTCAGGCGGGGATTCCCGATTTCCGCGTCGCAAACATCCTGCGGGACGGCCGGATCCTCGAAGAGGCCCGGCAGGAGGCCTTTGCCGTGGTGGAGCGGGACCCGGAACTGCGGATGCCCCAGCATGAAAAGCTCCGCGCGGAACTGGCCCGGCGCTGGGGAGGAAGGTTGGAGCTGGCGGGAATCGCGTAACAAAATTTGCTGTACCTATTTTTCGAATGGAGGAATCAATGTCTGAATTCACCAACGTAACAGTCGTTCGCGAGGCAAACGTCTTCTTCAACGGCGGCGTCGTGAGCCGCACGGTCATCTTCCCCGACGGCACCAAGAAGACCCTCGGAATCATGCAGCCGGGTGAGTACACCTTCAACACCGGCGCCGCGGAAATCATGGAGATCCTCTCCGGCGAGCTGGATCTCAAGCTTCCCGGCAGCGACCTGTGGGACCGCATCGGCGGGGGGGAGTCGTTCAACGTGCCTGCCAATTCGGCGTTCACCATGAGGGTCCTTTCCCTCACCGACTACTGCTGCTCGTTCCTCGGCTAGGGTTTGCCCGTGATCAGAGCCCCGTACCCTATGGACGGGGCTCTTCGGTTTGGCGTTCGAACCAGTGGGCTGCCACAGCGATGATGGCCGTGACGGCGAGGGCCGCCGCGAGGAGAACAATGGAAGCAACGGCGTTGTTCAAGAGCGTCGGTTTCAGGAGGATCACCAGGCCGAGCATGAGCATCATGACGCCCGAGAGGAGCTTCAGGACCCGCCCCTGCCACTCCGTCAGTTTCCGGTTGCCGAGGGTTACGGTAAAGATGCCGACGATGACGGCAAGGGGAACCACGTAGATCAGGTTGTAGAAGGCCAGGTAGAGGTAGTATTCGGAGGAGGGAAGGGCGCGCAGGGTCAGGAGCCGGGTGTAGACCATGGGGAATCCGGCAGTGCAGAGGAGTTCGTAGCTGTTGGCCGCCACGGCCAGAACCACCGTCCCCCCCAGCATTGAGGGGAGCGACCCCGCGTGAACGAGATGCCGCATCCGCTCGAAGAGTTTCGGCTTCTTCTCTTCCGGGATGACGAGGGATACCCCTTTCTCAAAGAAAAAGAAGTCTTTTATGTTGATGACGGCCACCACGAGGGCGATGATTCCTGCGGCGGTGGTGACGGCGGCCAGGGTGCCGGCAAGCAGAAAGAGGTTGAGCCAGGCTGCCATGAAGAGAAAATAGACAAAACCGGAGAAGAAGACGAAGGTTCCCCCCACGAGCGCCATGCGGTTGCGGGAATGGGCGTGGACCAGCAGGCTCATGAGGAAGAGCAGTACAAAGAAGGCGCAGGGATTGAAGCTGTCCAAGAGGGCGATAACGAGGGTGAAGAGCGGCAGCGACAGGGCGGCCGGGTCCACGGTGCAGATGCCGGGGATGGTGATGGTTTCCGCCGCCGGCGGGGCGGCTGCGGGTGGTGCCGTGGTCTCTCGGGCCGCCAATTCTGCTGAAACCTGGCGTTCGATGGCCCTGGCCTTGTCGTCGGAGAAGCCTTCGATGACCTTGTCGCCGATGATAATGACGGGGACCCCGGTTGGCTCGAAACCCCGCTCCTTTGCCATGGCCATGAGGATGTCGATGTTCTTGCGGTCGGAGAAGACTTCGTAGTCGCGCACCTGAAGGCCGGGGTGGTTCTGTCGGAGTTTGGCGATGAAGGGCTTGGCCTTGGCGCAGTGGGCGCACCCCTCGCCCCAGAAAAAGTGGAGCGTCACCTCGCTTCCTGTGACAGCGCTTCCGACCGCACCGGCCACGGACAGGGCAATGAGGAGCATGACCAGAACACTCGCCAATGCATATTGCTTTATCGGGCCTCTACCCATGACTACCTCCTGCCTCAAGTCTATCGCACCTGAAGTAATTCTCATCAAGGGTTGGCCAGTATTCGTATGATATCCGAGCAGATGCCTGAAAACCGCACCGTCGTTGGTCGCTTCGCCCCGTCTCCCACCGGCCCCCTTCACCTTGGCTCCCTGGTGGCCGCCGTGGGGAGTTACGCCATGGCGAAGCGGGCTGGAGGGCTCTGGCTCCTGCGGATGGAGGACCTGGATACCCCCCGGGTGGTGCCGGGGATGGCCGACGACATGTTCCGAACCCTGGAATCTCTCGGCTTTGCCTGGGACGGTGATGTCATGTGGCAGAGCCGGCGGGCCGAAGCATATGGGTCCGCCCTTGAGCGTCTTCTATCGGCGAGGAACGCCTACCCCTGCGGCTGCTCCCGGGCCGAGATCGCCCGGGCCGCCAGTGCCCCCCACGACGGCGAGGGAGAGGTGCCCTATCCCAACATCTGCCGCAACGGGTTGCCGGCCGGGAAGGAGCCCCGTTCGTACCGGGTGAAGGTGGGCGCGGAGCCCATCGTTGTACATGATCTCATCATGGGGGAGAAGCGGTACGATCTCGCCCGGATCTGCGGCGACTTCGTGGTGAAGCGGGCAGACGGGCTCTTCGCCTACCAGCTGGCCGTGGTGGTGGACGACGCCGATCAGGGGGTGACCCAGGTGGTGCGGGGGGCTGACCTCCTCTCATCGACCCCGCGCCAGATTCTTCTCCAGCGGCTCCTTGGCTACGAAACCCCCGCCTACGCCCACCTCCCCCTGGTGACCGCCCCCGGCGGGGGAAAGCTCTCCAAGCGGGACAATGCCATCTCCCTCGCCGCCGGCCGCGACCTGGCCGCCGACGGAGGGAGACTGATCCTCGCCGCCCTCCGCTTCCTCGGCCAGCGCCCTCCCGCTTCCATCGCGGGCGCCGCCGGGAGGGAGATTCTCGCCTGGGGGGCGGCACACTTCGATCTGTCTCTTGTCCCCACGGCTTCCGCCCCTCTAAGCGCCTGACCCGTATTCTCTCGAACCATTTCTTTCCCCGACAGTACGTCGTTTCATTGCACGATGAGCGGCGTGCTCTATACTTATCGGGGAATATTCCACCTATGGTGTTGAATATTCTTCAGATCTTGTCATGGACTGCAGTGCGATACGGCGTGAAATCAGACTGTTGCGCCGTGGCATGCCCTGTGTAATGCAGAATACTAAAACTACCCCTGGAGACTGCCGATGAAGAAGCGTCTTGCCTGGGGCATGCTGGCTGCGGCGGCGTGCCTTGTACTTAGCGTCCTCCCCGCCAGTGCGACCGATGCCCTGCCGCCGGAAGAGCTGCCGATGCTGGTGGAGCAGGCCCTTGCCGCCAATCCCGAAGTGAAGGCTTCCCAAGCCCGCTGGGAGATGTACACCAGCCGCGTGAAGCAGGCGGGTGCCCTTGACGACCCGATGTTGATGCTCAAACTCCAGAGCTTCCTCCTGCGGGATCCCTTCAACTCCCAGCGCGACCCCATGACGCAGCGGATTGTCGGCATCAGCCAGCAGCTCCCTTTCTGGGGGAAGCGGGCGCTGAAGGAGGAGGTGGCAGCCCGGGAGGCGGAGGCGTACCAGTGGCAGATCGAGGAGCGGAAGCTGGAGCTGGCCAGGATGGTGAAGGAGACCTGGTACCAGATCTACCTGACCGACAGGGAGCTCGCCATCGTCGGGAAGAACATCCGGGTGATGGACGACTTCATCGCCTTGGCCGAAACCAGGTATTCCGTGGGCCAGGGTGCCCAGCAGGACGTCTTCAAGGCCCAGGTGGAACGCTCGCGTATGCTCGACATGCAGATATCCCTGGAGCAGCGGCGAAAGAGCCTCCAGGCGACCCTCAACACGCTCCTCTTCCGGCCGGCGGAGACGCCGGTGGGGACTATTCCCGATTTCGAGATCCGGCCGGTTTCCTGGACGGCGGAGCAGCTTCAGGCCGCAGCCCAGGAGAACCGTCCCCTGCTCAAGAGTTACGGGGCGCTCATGGCTAAGGGGGAGGCGGGGCACCGTCTGGCGCAGAAAGAGTTTTTCCCGGATTTCAACCTCTCCTTCGAGTACATGCAGCGGGACCCCATCAACGAGATGGAAGCCGGCTACGACATGTACGGCGCCGGGGTTACCTTCAACCTCCCCATCCAGCGGGAACGGCGCCAGGCCATGGCCCGGGAGGCTGCGGCCGAGACCGGCATGGCGCGGGCCGAGCGGGACATGCTCGTGAACGGCATCTCCCTCGGCATCGCCGACAACCTGGCCCAGATGGAGCGGCGCGAAAAGCTCGTGCACCTCTACCGGACCGGCATCATCCCCCAGGCGGAGCAGTCCCTGGAGTCGGCCGCCATCGGCTACCGGGTCGGGAAGGTTGATTTTCTCACGCTTCTCGATGCGCGGCTGACGCTCTTCACCTACGAGCGGGAGTACTACGAATCCCAGGCCGAATACCAGATGAGAAAAGCGCAGCTGGAGGCGCTGGTGGGAAAAGAGCTTGATTGACCATTTCACCGAGAGGTTGATTGCCATGCGTACTACGAAATTCATCGTTCTGCCGGCCATGATGCTGCTCGCTGCGTTGTCGGTTACGGGGTGCCAGAAGAAGGGCCAGGAGGGGGCGGGGGACGGCCACGACCATGCCGCCGAGGCCAAGGTTGAGTATACCTGCCCCATGCACCCCTTCATCGTCAAGGACAAGCCGGGGGCCTGCCCCATCTGCGGGATGAACCTGGTGAAAAAGGTGGAGGGGGGGAAGGCCGACGCCAAGGAACTGGAGAAGCTCGCCCAGGTCTCCATCCCCACTACCCAGATGGTCATGGCCAACGTGGCGACCCAGGCCGTGGCGGCCAAGAGCCTCCAGAAGGAGGTCACCGCCACGGGGATTGTTTCCTATGATCAGCGGCGTCAGGCCAAGGTGACCGCCTGGGTGGCGGGGAGGATCGACAGGCTCAACGTCAACGCTGTTGGTGATTTTGTCTCCAAGGGACGGCCGGTGGCGGAGCTATATTCGCCCGATCTCGTCTCGGCCCAGCAGGAGTATCTCCTGGCTGTCCGGAGCCGCGACCGCCTCAAGAGTTCTCCCATCGCCTCCATCTCCCAGGGGGGGGAGGGGCTCGTGGCCTCGGCCCGGCAGCGGCTCCTCCTCATGGGGGTGAAGGAGCAGCAGATCGCGGGGCTTGAAAAGGCGGGACAGCCCAACATAAAGCTCCCGATTTACACCCCCCTTTCCGGCGTGGTGATCGAAAAGATTGCCCTTGAAGGGCAGTACGTGAACATGGGCGATCCGCTGTTCTCCATTGCCGATCTCTCCACGGTCTGGGTAGAGGCGGAGATTTACGAGAACGATGTCTCCTTCGTCAAGGTGGGACAACGGGTCGAGGTGACCTCCGCGTCGTGGCCGGGCAAGACCTTTGTGGGGCGAATTTCCCTCATCTATCCGTTCCTCGATCCGAAGACCCGGACCATCAAGGCGCGGATCGAGCTCGCCAACCCGGGGCTGAAGCTCAAGCCCGACATGTTCGTGAACGCCGCCATCAAGATGCCGCTCGGCTCGACTGTTGTCGTTCCCGCCACGGCGGTGATGGATACCGGAACCCGGCAGGTGGTCTGGGTGCAGGTGAAGGAAGGGACCTTTGAGCCACGGAACGTTAAGGTTGGTGCCCGGGTCGGCGATGACATTCAGGTTCTCTCGGGGCTAAAGGCAGGCGAGGTTATTGCCGGCTCCGGGGCCTACCTCATCGACTCGGAATCGCAGCTTCGGGGCGGCAGCCAGGACCATAGCCAGCATGGAGGTGCTCCGGCAACGAAACCCGGGCAGCAGCCTGCCCCATCGCCGGCGCACGAGGGGCACGGGGGAGGACAGCCGGCCGCGCCTCCAAAGAAGAACGGCAGCATGGGCATGGATGACATGAAGATGTGATGGAGCTGACATGATCGAGAGAATTATCGAATATTCGGCCCGCAACCGGGTCATCATCCTTATGCTCTTTGCCCTGGTAATCGGCTGGGGGATCTGGGCGGTTTACAGGACGCCGGTGGATGCGATACCCGACCTCTCCGACAACCAGGTGATCGTCTTCACCGACTTCCCCGGCCGCTCCCCCCAGGTGGTGGAAGACCAAGTGACCTATCCGCTGGCGGTGAACCTCCAGGGGCTCCCCCAGGTGAAGGCAGTGCGGGCGTCGTCGGCCTTCGGCTTCTCCATGATCTACGTGATCTTCGAGGACAAGGCCGACATCTACTGGGCCCGGACCCGGGTGCTGGAGCGGCTGAACTACGCGGCTTCGCTCCTTCCCGCCGGCGTGGTGCCGACCCTTGGCCCCGACGGCACCGGCGTGGGGCACGTCTTCTGGTACACCCTGGAAGGGAAGGGGTATGATCTGGAGCAGCTCCGAACCCTGCAGGACTGGTTCGTCCGCTACCAGCTCAACACCGTTCCCGGTGTGGCCGAGGTGGCCTCCATCGGCGGTTTCGTCCGCGAGTACCAGATCGATCTGGACCCCCACAAGCTCTTCGCTTACAACATCAAGGTCTCCGACGTCATGGAGGCCGTAAAGGCGTCCAACAACGATGTGGGAGGTCGCCTCTTGGAACAGGCCGATGCCGAGTTCCTGATCCGGGGTCAGGGATACGTCAAGACCCCCGCCGATCTTGAGAACATCGTCGTTACCGCCGACATGCGCGGCACCCCGGTCTATGTGAAGAACCTCGGCACCGTCCAACTCGGCGGCGCCATCCGCCGGGGGCTCCTGGACCTGAACGGCGAGGGGGAGGTGGTGGGCGGCATCGTGGTCATGCGCTACGGCGAGAACGCCAAGGATGTCATCGACCGGGTGAAGGAGAAGATCACCGCCCTGGAGAAGGGGCTGCCGCCGGGGGTGAAGATCAAGACCGCCTACGACCGCTCCGACCTGATCGAGCGGGCGATCCATACCCTCAAGCGGGCACTGACGGAGGAGTCCATCGTCGTCTCCCTGGTGGTGCTCGTCTTCCTTCTCCACTTCCAGAGCGCGCTGGTGATCGTCCTCACCCTCCCCATCGCGGTGCTGATCGCCTTTATCACCATGAAGCTCATGGGGGTCACCTCCAACATCATGTCCCTCGGGGGGATCGCCATCGCCATCGGCGTCCTGGTGGACGCCGGGGTCATCATGGTGGAGAACTGCTACCGCCACCTGTCGGAGCTTCCGGAGGAGGAGCGGAAGGAGCGGCGCCTGGAGGTGATCATCGCCAGTGCCAAGCAGGTGGGGCGGGCAATCTTCTTTTCCCTCGCCATCATCGTCCTCTCCTTCGTGCCGGTCTTCCTCCTGGAGGGGCAGGAGGGTAAGCTCTTCCACCCCCTGGCCTTCACCAAGACCTTTTCCATGGTCGGTTCGGCCATCATCGCCATAACCCTGGTGCCGGTACTCATGTACTTCTTCATGCGGGGCAAGATGCCCCCCGAGAGTGCCAATCCGGTCTCCCGCTTCTTCATCCGGCTCTACGGGCCGGTGATCCGGTGGTGCCTGACCTGGAAGAAGACGGTCATCGCCCTCA